>SFBI01000108.1 GCA_007095845.1 Microcystis aeruginosa Ma_MB_S_20031200_S102 | reverse complement strand
TGAGGTTTTAGATACCAGATGATAGAGTTGATTAAAACTCAGTTTTTGGGAGTTTTCAAAGAAATATTGGCGATAATGGTAGTTAGCTAGATTGAACAAATTTTTTGACAAGAAGGCATGATGGTCGATTTCTGACCATAAGGGATGGTTTTGACTGATAATATGACGTTCAACTAGCTTCATATCTTGATTATACCTGATAACGTTCTTAAAATCTATCGGTGGCCAAAGTTACTTATTTTAGCTATCTAGCTACAGAAATGAGTAGTTTTAAAAAGCTTTAGGTAGGTTTTTGGTTTCTGTGGTTAACCCCAGTTTTCGCCGTTTTGATCGCCCGGTGTTGGATTTTTTAGCCCGGGAAATTGCGATCGCTGATTGGCAATACTGTCAATCTCTTGATCAGCCAGCTTCTCTTGATATCGCCTTGGTATTACTACAAGATTACCTGAAACAATGCGATCGACCGCTGCATTTAGTCGGCCACGGCACGGGGGGATTAGTAGGATTACTGTATGCGCGTCGTTATCCAGAAAGGGTAAAATCGTTAACTTTGCTCTCTGTGGGAGTCTATCCGGCGATCGATTGGCAAGCTCATTATTATGTGCTATCAAAATTACTGCCTTGTTCTCGTCAAACTCTGCTCAATCAATCGGTTCACAATCTTTTTGGCCATCAACCCTGCGCTTTAACCCAAGAATATCGCTATCTCTTGGAAGAAGATTTATTATTGTCCCTTTCTCCCCATAATCTCTATCAGAATGCCCATTTCGCCCCGGGGACAGTTCCCGTACCCCTGTTAGTCTGTGGGGGAGATATCGATACGATTATCGATCAGCATTTATTGCAGGGATGGCAACCCTGGTTAAAGTCAGGCGATCGCATTTGGAGTTGTCACAAAGGGCGTTATTTTTTTCACTATTCCCACCCCTACAGCGTCAGTCAAGAGATTTTTAGTTTCTGGCGATCTCTAGTTCCACAGGAATTTCTTTCTGAGCAAACTGTAATTATTCCTTAATTGACAAAAATCGAGATTTATGTTAAGGCTAATACCGTTCTTTTGTCCGATCGCAATCTGGATAACGCTGCTGTTCTTTTTTACTGCTCTTTTTCTTGCTGTTGCCCAAGGACGCCGGCAGTTGCAAAAGCTGCATCGGATTCCCTGTAGTCGCTGTGTTTTTTGTACTGGAGATTATCGCTTGAAATGTGCGGTGCATCCAATGCGTGCCTTTTCGGAAGAGGCGATCGATTGTCAGGATTTTGAGCGAGAAATTCAGGAAAATCAGAAAACGGGTTTCTTCAAGAAACCCGTTTTCTCAGTTTCTTTTCTCGTCATCATAACCTGGATTCTGTCCGTTAAGTCGAGAATATCGTCGATAATCCCTGTTTTTAAAACGGGGAAACTTCCAGTTTGAGCGGTAAGCTATCAGCGTTGAGCTTGCCGCTAGAGGATTTGAGCGCATTTTTCTCTCAGACATCAGCCCTGCTCTGCTAAGATGATAATGATTATCGTTTTAACTGGCAATGGTCAATCAAATTAGGTATCCTCTAACAGAAAGCCCCGTTATCGAGGAAGATTCGCAAAAAATCGTAAAAATACGTCATACTTGCGCCCATGTCTTAGCAATGGCCGTACAAACTCTCTTTCCTGAAACCAAAGTCGCTATTGGTCCTTGGACAGAAACGGGATTTTACTACGATTTTGATCGCCAAACACCCTTTACCCCCGAAGATTTGGAGAAAATAGCGGCAGAAATGGGGCGAATTATCGGGAAAAACCTGCCAATTATCCGAGAAGTGGTGGAAAAAAGCGAAATTACCGCAGAAATCGAGCGCCTTAATCAACCCTACAAAAAGTTAATTTTAGAGAGAATTCCCCCAGATGAAACCATTACCCGTTATTTTATCGGTAGTCCGGACGCAGGACGGAGCGATCGAGAACCCTCGTTAATTGACGGCGCTGTTTCTCCCCCGGAAGAATTTTGGTGGGATCTGTGTGCGGGACCCCATCTCAACTCGACGGGGGAAATTAACCCGAATGCTTTCGTCTTGGAGAGTGTAGCGGGTGCTTATTGGCAAGGAGATGAAAAACAGCCGCAATTACAGCGAATTTACGGCACAGCTTGGCAAACCCCCGCAGAATTACAAAATTATCTCCAACAAAAAGAAGAAGCGCAGCGACGAGATCATCGCAAATTGGGACAACAATTAAAATTATTTAGCATCCAAGAAGATGCCGGTGGTGGCTTAGTTTTTTGGCATCCCCGGGGTGCAACAATGCGTTATTTAATCGAAGATTATTGGCGCCAAGCTCATTTAGAAGCGGGTTATCAATTTCTTTATACTCCCCATCTAGCTAATTTAGATCTGTGGAAAACTTCTGGACATTGGGACTTTTATCGCGACAATATGTTTGAGGCGATCGAGTTAGAACAGCAAAGCTATCAAATTAAGCCGATGAATTGTCCTTTTCATGTTTTAACCTATCAAAATGACCTGCATTCCTATCGAGAATTTCCCCTCAGATGGGCAGAATTAGGCACAGTTTATCGTTACGAGCGATCGGGGGTTTTACACGGATTAATGCGGGTAAGAGGTTTTACTCAAGATGATGCTCATATTTTTTGTTTGCCCGAACAAATTGCCGCAGAGATTCTAGGAGTTTTGAACTTAACCGAGAAAATTCTCTCCGATTTTGGCTTTACTAATTATCAGATAAATTTATCGACTCGCCCCAGTAAATCCGTGGGTAGTGATAGTGTTTGGGAATTGGCAACGGCGGCTCTAATTGAGGCCTTAAATGCTAAAAAGTGGGACTATATTGAGGATCAGGGAGGTGGGGCTTTTTATGGTCCGAAAATTGATATAAAAATTCAAGATGCGATCGGTAGAATGTGGCAATGTTCCACGATTCAGGTCGATTTTAACTTGCCAGAACGCTTTGATATGCAATATGTCGCTAGGGATGGTACTCGGGAAAGACCGATTATGATTCATCGAGCTATTTTTGGCTCTTTGGAAAGATTTTTTGGTATCTTAATCGAGAATTATGCGGGAGATTTTCCTCTCTGGTTAGCACCTATTCAAGTCCGTTTATTACCCGTTAGTGATGAACAGCAGCATTATGCTTTAGAGGTAGCAATGCAGTTAAAACAAGCTGGTTATCGAGTGGAAATCGATAAAAGTGGTGAGCGTTTAGGCAAACAAATTCGTACAGGAGAACTGGAAAAAATCCCTGTCTTAGCTGTGATTGGAAAACGAGAAGTTAGCAGTAAAACTCTAAGCATTCGCACTCGACAAGGGGGAGATTTAGGTTTGATGACGCTGGCAGATTTATTAGAAAAAATGCAAACAGCGATCCTATCTAAAACTAATCTCTGAAACTTTTGTATAAACCAGCAATTAGTGGATATCGATCCCCTCCAAGCGAATTTAACAGGGTTGAGAAAAGCCTATTTTCTGCCAATTAATTAACTTAAAAGTGGGTTAGCTGCCATGAGTTCTTTGATAATTCCTCTCTCCGATTCCCTCCCTTGCTTACCAAAATCGGGAATGCCTGTGACGATTATTACTGGTTTTTTGGGTAGTGGAAAAACTACCTTACTAAATCATATTCTTGACAATAAAGAAGGTTTAAAAGTTGCCGTATTAGTTAATGAATTTGGAGATATTAATATTGATTCTCAATTGCTTGTTTCCATTGATGAAGATATGGTAGAATTGAGTAATGGCTGTATTTGTTGTACGATTAATGATAGTTTAATTGAGACAGTCTATCAGGTCTTAGAAAAAGAAATACCCGTGGACTATCTAATCATTGAAACCACAGGATTAGCCGATCCTTTGCCAATTATTCTGACTTTTTTAGCCACAGAATTAAAATATTTGACTCGCTTAGATTCTATTATTACCCTCGTGGATTCTGAAACCTTTACTGCTGATCATTTTGATAGTAATATTGCCCTTAGTCAAATTCGTTACGGTGACGTGGTAATTCTCAATAAGATAGATCGAGTCAGTGGCAAAAAATTAGATAATCTAGAAAAGTTTATTCGTCGAGAAAAACAGGGTATAAGACTCCTAAAAAGTAGTTATGGTCAGGTTCCTTTAGGTTTATTGTTAGATCTAGGTTTGACTAAAGAAGAATTGTATAAAAACCAGTTGAGAGACTTTCAAAAAAATCGCCCAAGCTCCAGTAATAATCAATCTCCTGAAGACTTTAATTTTGTCTCCTTTGTTAGCGATAAACCATTTAATCTAGATAAATTTGAACCTTTTCTCACGGAAAAAATGCCGATAAATGTTTTTCGAGCTAAAGGGATTCTCTGGTTTCAACAAAGCGATTTAAAACATATTTTTCAATTGAGCGGTCTTCGTTACGATCTGCAAGCGGTAGAATGGGATACATCTCCTAAAAATCAGTTAGTTTTTATCGGCAGAAATTTGAATAAAGAGGAAATCTTGACACAACTAAACGAATGCTTGGCTAGTTCGCAAAAAATTCAAAAGCACAAACTATGAATAGACCTCTTGCAGAAATCAAAAATCGTTTTTAGGGTTAGGAGTCAGTAGCCAGTAGTCAGTAGTCAGGAGAATTAAGAATGAATAATAATCAATTAAGTACCTAAGCAAAATTAATTACACATATCTAACCCCCTCTTGCCTTTTGCCTCTTGCCTTTTGCCTATCTTTACTAGGAAATTAGTTTTGCACGACTACTTACAGATTTTATGCCATTTAACCCTTATTTTTGCGGCGATCAATTCAGCGAGAAAACGATCTCTTCAAGAAACCCGTTTTCTCGCTGAAAAAACTATCCCGAAAGCGATCGATTAAGGGAACAATTAAAAACGAGGGGAATTACCTTAGTTGATTTACCCGATGGACAAAGCCAATGGTATCCTAGAGAAAAGAGCCATAACCATGATTAATATCCCAAGAAACCGCCAATTTTTCCCAAAATAACCTGGCTAAGTCTAGAGGATTGGTTAAGGAAGATTACTTGCCCCAATCTGACTTATGCTAGAATGATTATCATTACCACAGTAGAGAAGGAGCAGAATGATTATCGTGGTGACGGGGGGTATAGCTGCGGGAAAAACCCATTGGATTCGCGAACAAATCGCTCAGAGCAAGCAGCCAAGCCTATATTTTAGTCCCCAGACGGAAACTTTTCCCATTGATCATCTCACTTTACAGAGTGACTTTCCCCAGTTGTCCTCTATTTCTAGGGAAGAAGAAGACCTTTTGAGCAGTTTATCCATGGAAAACACGGTCTATATGGAAGTACCATGGCATTTAGACACGCAATCCCTCGAAAGCTTTCTAAAACCCCTCAATTGTCATCGGGTAGCGATTACGTCTCCAGACGAAGAAATCCCCGAAGGACAAGTTCCCGTCGATGAAATTGTCATCAGTCCCGTCAAAACAACCATAAAAGGTAATCAATGGTTAAAAAAACGAGAAATACAGATTTATAGAGCCGTTTTAACGGGAGAAGTCCTCGATTTTTCCAGTTTAACCACCTTTTGGACAGAATTAACCCAAGGGGCCTATGGGGAAGTGCTGCGGGTTAAAAGTATCTTCGATATCATCGATGGTCAGTGTATTTATGGGGAATTTATGGATGAATGGCCAGAAAAAGACTTTCAAAGCCTAAATTTCCCCTTAAATCTCGATGGGAGACCGAATCGCTTTAGTGGGATTGAAATCGTCGGTCGCAATCTCGATAAACCGACAATTGCCGATACCCTGAGTGATTGTTGTCTGTCCGATGAGGCACTTTTTTATTATCAACAACAATTTCAAGAATCTTTAGAGCCAGAAATGGAGTTAATCTGATGAAAATAGCCGTTTTATCCTGTATTCATGGCAATATGCCCGCTTTTAATGCTGTTTTGCAAGATTTAGACCAACAGGGTTGTCAAGAAATCTACTGTTTAGGGGATTTAGTCGGGTATGGACCCCATCCTAACCAAGTGGTGGAAAAAATCCGTCAACTGGGGATTACTACAGTACAAGGGTGTTGGGATGAGGATATCGTTGAGGGATTAAATGCCTGTGAATGCAGTTATCCGTCGCTTTTAGCAGAAAAACGCGGTAGATTAGCTCATGAGTGGACAAATCAAATAATCACCCCAGAAAACCGTAATTATTTGTCAAAACTGCCCGAAATTTTTAAGCTAGATCACCTCTGTTTTGTCCATGGTAGTCCCCAAAGTAACCATGAGTACCTTTTAGCCGAAATGGACGCTTTTACGGCTTTAGAACGGGTTTTATCGGTAGATACAGAGGTTTTATTCTGTGGACATACCCACATCCCCTACATTCGCACTCTCGACGCGGGAAGCTTGCAAATAAAAGTGTATCAACCGGATGGGGAACAGTCGCGGCAATTTACCACACCGGTCAAGCGTATCATCAACGTGGGATCGGTGGGAGAACCACGTCACGGTCGTCCAAATGCCACCTATGTGATTTACGATCGAGAAACGGCAGCGGTACAACTGCGAGAAGTGGCCTATAACTATCAAGAAACCTGTCAGGCTATTTTAGCATCGGGTTTACCTCCTATTTTCGCTTGGCGATTGGCTAAGGGTCTAGAATATGCAGAAAAAGCCGATGATCCGACTCATGTTTGCGAACGTTAATTTGTGATAAGTCAAGAAATTATGTGGGCAATTTTAAGCGGTATTCAAGGCAATTTACCAGCCTATCAAGCGGTCTTAGCAGATATTCAGCAACGGTCAGTTACTGTAGAAAATTTATATATTTTAGGAGATTTTATCGGTGTTAATCCCGATAGTGAAATGCTGGTAGAACAAATACGTTATCCCACTAAAAATAACTTATATCCACAGGTTTGTCGGGGATGGTGGGAAGAACAATGTCTAATTTTACACAGTTTAGGAGCCACAGGAGAACCGAAGGAATTAATCGATAAACATGGAATTGACAGCACTAAACAACTCTGGGACGCAGTTTCTTTAGAAACGGTGCAATGGTTACGAAATCTCGATTTTGGTTTTGTCGAGTTAGATTGTTTATTAATTCATGGCAGCACTGTCAGTGTTAGTGAAGAATTAACCTCCGATACTCCTCCATGGCAAATTTTAGATCGACTGCAACGGATGGGAGTTAATAATCTATTTTGTGGTCGTGCAGGAAAAGTTTTTGATTATTCTTTACAGTCCGCTAATTTAACTAGCACTGTTACTACTTTAGATAAACGGCAACCAAGTCAAACTTTGACGATTCAAGATAAGCGTTTAATTGGGGTTGGTAGCGTTGGTAAAGAATTAAATAAAGCAGTTTACACTCTCTATAATCCTAGTAATAATTGCGTGGAGTTTAGAACCGTATCTTATTAATCTTTCATAGATTAATTAAATATTAAAGATTAATTTGGTTGCTCTTGATTATGATATAATGCCGAGTAAAAGCAATTATTTTGGGTTAGATTAAAGATAGAATCAATCTAGTTAACTATGAGGTAATAGTTATGGTGGTCACTTCAGACGCAGCTAATCTCCAGAAATTTTCTTGGCAGTGGCAAAATCAAACTTTTGAGATTGTTTACGATATTCAAGGACAAGGTACACCCGTTTTATTATTACCTGCTTTTAGTACCGTTTCCAGTCGCAGAGAAATGGCAGGGATAGGGAAAATATTATCGACAAAGTTTCAAATATATAGCTTAGATTGGCTGGGTTTTGGTGATTCTGAACGACCAATTCTCAACTACGAACCCGCTATTTTTAAACAATTATTAATTGATTTTGTTCAGTCCACTTTTAAGCAACCAGTCACCATTATTGCGGCAGGTCATGCGGCGGGATATGCCCTCAATTTAGCCAAAAATTACCCCAATTTACTAGATAAATTAGTCTTAGTTGCTCCCACTTGGTTGGGTCCATTGTGTGCCATGGGATTGTCCCCAGAAATGCGTAATTTCTTGCGGGAAATGGTGCGTTTTCCTTTGTTAGGAGAAGGGTTATATTTTCTCAATACCACTCCTGCTTTCCTGCGTTTTATGTCTAGTCGTCATGTTTATGTAGATGGGAAAAAATTAACACCCGAATTAATTGCCCAGAAACATAAAATTACTCAACATCCTCACGCTAGATTTGCCCCAGCTGCCTTTGTGACGGGTAAACTGGATCCAGTGACTAATCGTCAGCAATTTCTCGATTATTTTGCTGTTTTAGAGCTGCCAGTGTTAGTAATTATCGCCGAAAATGCACCCCCAAAATCGAAAGCAGAAATGGAAGCTTTAGGGACTTTACCCCAAGTACAAACGCTAAAACTACGAGGAACTCTAGGAATTCATGAAGAATATCCCATCCCTGTAAGTGAGGTAATATTGCCTTTTTTAGGCTAAGTTCGGGATTATAGGAGATTTTCTACCCAAACCGAATTTAACTCCTAGTTTTCATTGACCGACGAAAGCAGTAGTTAAACTATCATGAGTCAAAAAATGGGTCAAAAACACCGACACTTTGATTAGCAATAAAAAGTCAAACAATAGCAATTATAATTAGGGTTTGCTGAAAAAGTTTGTTGGTGGAGGCAGGGTGTGGGGTGTAGGGTTTTACTGATTTTGAGGACGTTCGGCGAGACTTCGGCGTGAGCTCAGTCGAACGCTCAGTCGAGTGGACGGTGAGCTTGTCGAACCGCCGGGGTCAATTACCTAATTTTCAGGGAAAAAGTCCAGGGATTTTCCCCCCAATCACTCTCATATTTGGTACTTTTTGATTGACAAAAAGTCTAAAAGTCTTACCCAACAAGGTTTTTAGATTTATTCAGCCAACCCTAATTAATGATCGACACCGCTAACTTCTAAGCGCCAGCAATCTTTCAATAATTGAATTAATTCCCCTCTAGAGCAATGGAGAGAACGCAACACACCCAAAAGCTGAACTAAATCGTAGGGTGACTCGATCTGCACCGTCAGGGGGGAGTACATTGGACATTGACAGCAAATACCAAGGGAAAGAAGACGATAATAGACTTCCCGTCTTTCCCCAGAGGAGAGAGGTGGGGAGTAAAGGAGTTTTTCGGGGGGACTATTCATGGTTGCGGGGGAAATCTTATAACTTCATTATCACACAGTTGCAAATAATTATCAATTGCTTGAAAGCTAATCGCAATCATTCTCAGTCTCGATCGAGGGGATATTTCGAGGTGAAATCTTGGTCTTTGGCTGTTGACAGCTTTGAATGAGGGGTATAAGGAAGCTCATTTTTGGTAAGTCCCATCAGTTGGAGGAAATTTTTCTGGAAGATCCCTGTTGATTTTATTGAGAAAATTATGCAATAATTAGAGGAGAAGGTAATTCTACTAGCGGTGGTACTTATGCGGGAACCTCTCGTCACTCGTCTATTTCAACCCCGTGACCCCCTACCCTCGCGTCTGGATGCTCTTTGGTTAATCAATCGCGGTGTGGTTAAGGTGATGACGTGGGATGAGGAAGGAGAAATCGTCATCCTCGGCTATTGGGGAGAAAATGATGTGGTCGGCCGTCCCCTATCGCAGATTCAACCCTACGAGATGCAGTGCTGCACTAGCGTTGAAGCTACTTGTCTTCCTCTTGAACGGGGTAGCAGTCTTTCCTCGGCTCTCTGTCGTCACGTTCAACAAACTGAGCATTGGCTCTGTTCCCTGCGTCGCGATCGGCCTAGGCTGCGTTTTCTGAAAACTCTAATTCAATTATCCCAAAAGTTCGGTCGTCCCGCAGAAACGGGCCAGCGTATCGATATCCGTTTCACTCATCGGGAATTAGCCGAAATGGTCGGGATGACCAGAGTGAGCATTACCCGACTCATCAATGAATTCGAGCAACAAGGTCTGATTTCTCGTGCGGGAGGACATATTATTGTTTTACCTTCTGCTGACACCCAATTTCATCCTTATTAGGAGATAAACCTATGGCGATTATTCACTGGGATAAATCGATTCTGACTTTTCATCTCAAAGAAATTATCGAAGATCACGAATCTGGAGATCGAACGGCTCTCTTTGGTTTGGGAACAGTTGTTATCGGTGCGGTTGTGCTGCCAGCTGCGGTCAAATTAGGCCGACCAATTCTCAAACAAATTATCAAAAGTGGCCTATCTCTCCAAGCTCGATCGTCACTGATCAAAACTCCTACTATTCCCCACAACCCGATCAATAATTAATTGGATTGCCTCTAGTTAGGGTTTGTGGCAAAAAGTTTTTCCTGTGGGGTGTGGGGTTTTATCGATTTTGAGGGGGTCAATTACCTAATTTTCAGGGAAAAAGTCCAGGAATTTTCCCCCCGATCACTCCAATGGTTGGGACTTTTTGAGGAAAAAAAAGTCCAAAAGTCTTACCCAATAAGATTTTTAGATTTATTCAGCAAACCCTACATAACTGAGGTAAGAGACTCTTGCTGACTTGGTTGCAGATGGGATTGAGCGCGAACAGCGCGGAACATCCCAAAACGACATAAACCCGTGCCAAAGGCCAAACGCATCAGCAGAATTGTCGGCACTTCTCGGACGGATTTAAGCAACCCAGTTAGACCAAATTGCCACCAACCTTGGGGACGAATCACCCCCTGCCAAATGGTATCAATCCAAGAGGGTAGAGTGGCTGTTGTCCAGTCAGCAGTCATCACTTCCCCATCTACCAATCCCGTGGCCGCTAACTGTTCGGCAAAACCTTCGATGCTGGCAAAAGCGGGGTGAGACCACTGATCCAAAAGTTGGCGCATGACGGGACGTTCCCAGAAATTAAGCGGTTTTTGACGGTCATCTCGCTGATTCCAGTCCGCTACCACCAGGACTCCCCCTGGTTTGAGAACTCGCAGTAATTCCCCAGCAAAAACGGCTTTGTCCGGCATATGGGGACCGGCTTCAATTGACCAGACCACATCAAAACTCTCGTCAGGAAAAGAAAGGTCCATGGCATCATCGACCAAAAAGCGAGCATTTACATCTGGGGGTGTTAGTTCTTTGGCCCGTGCCACTTGTTTGGGACTAATAGTGACACCGGTAACGGCAAATCCGTAGTCGCGGGCCAGAATGCGACTGCTGCCACCAATACCACAACCGACATCAAGGAGAGTTGCACCGGCGGGTAGTTTATCCAAACCTCCCCAAGAGACCATTTCCGCCACAAAGTCGGCTTTTGCCGCTAGAAAGTCTTTTTTTTCTGGTGGGGAACCGTAGTGACCTAAATGGATGTGTTCCCCCCAATAATATTCTAAAATCCCGTCCTCGGTCCATTGGTCGTAGGAATTGGCCACCGAGTCCGATGATTGGTACTTGCGAGAGGAAACAAAATAGACGACGATAGCGATCGCTAGGAGTAACCCTAAAGATGATGTCACCAAAAGTATATTCATTCAATCCTGCTGGGCAAACTGACACAAAGCTTAATAACTCTTAAAGATTATACAACTTTGAGGTTCTGCGGGTTGAGGGCCAACAGGGTTGAGTGACTTTGGTTACTCGCCAGAAATTAACTATCGTGTAATGAGGGTTCCGAATTAACCCCACTGGGTAGAACCACTTGATGATCGCGTTCGGCTATGACTTCTGCTTTGGCCTCGGCGACTATATCCCCCAGCACTTCTGCTGTTTCGGCCAAGGAACTCTTAGTTTTTTCGTAGAGAACAACGCCAGTTTTAATCGTTGCTTTGGCGACCGGTTTCAGTAAAGAAATCACGGTGGGGGCCAACAGCAGCGCACCGATTCCGAAAACGATCGCTTTCCCTGGAGTAATTTGTGCTAGTTTTCTCGTTTGTTCTAACATCTGTGTTTTTTCCATGAGCTTTAAACCATTGATTTTGTTGCCTTCAGTCTGTAGATAGCAAAAGTTTTTAACTTAGAAGCATTATCTACACGAGTACCATTATAGAATAGTTTTTGAGGGAATATTATTAAGTTTTTTTTCAAGAGAACATAGCCTAGATATTCACCTATCAGTTATTAGTGGATGGGTCAAGACTTCCCCAGATACCGACTCTTAAACCATCATAACAATCTTGGATTTTTATCGGAGGTCTAATGTCTATTATCACCTCGCTCGAATTCTTCTAATGGAAAAGAACGGGAGGAGAGAATATTTTCTAAATCCAGTCGGTTATAGATGGCTTTAATTAACTTTTTGCTCAATTTTTTAGTAACTTTTTTGGCAATTTTATTAGCTAATTTATCATATTTACTCATGGAGTCTCCCTTTGACCTTGTAGTTGATGAAAAACCAGAGGACGCAAACTATTTAAACCGGCAATAATTGCTGTCCCGTTATGAATTGCGGTGGCTAAAAGTGGATTAAGACCGATGCTAGTGGCCAAAACGAGGGCGACTAAATTCGGGGCGACCACTAGAAAAATATTTTGTTCAATTAAAGCTTTAGTTTCTTGGGCAATAGCGATCGCCTCTAGTAAACTGCTCAGATCATTATTCATCAGTACCACGTCGGCGGTTTCTCTTGCCACTTCCGAACCCTTCTCGAAAGAAATCGACACATCTGCATAGGCCAAAGCCACGGAATCATTGAGACCATCGCCAACAAAAGCGACTGTATGGCCAGAGCGATGCAATTCTCGAACTATTTTAGCCTTTTGTTCGGGAAAAGCCTCAGCATGAACCTGGCCAAAGGGAATATTTAACGCTTGCGCCACTTCTTTCGCCCTTTGTTGATTATCCCCCGTCAACAGATGCACAGTCATGCCATAATCTTGCTGTAGGCGATCGATTAACCAACGACTATCGGCACGCAAAGGGTCAGTATAGTGGATTACCCCCTGAAATTGCCCATTACAGGCGAGATAATTGCGAGACACCCAAGCACTGGCGGGGTTGGCTAAATCACCGCTAAATTCGTCTAAATTGACCCCTTGCTGGCGTAAAAACTTGTCACTGCCCACCAATACCTGATTACCATCAATTTCTGCCCGCATTCCTAGTCCTAACTGGTAATCCCAATCTCCCCTCGGTAAGATTTCCACACCCTGGCGCTGGGCATAATTAGCGATCGCCATAGCGACGGGATGGGTGATCCTTTGTTCGGCCGAGGCCGCTAATTGAAGAATTCGTTCTGGGGATAAGCGGCCAGGGATAGTTTCCACTCCCACCACCATCACTTCCCCCGTGGTCAAAGTTCCCGTCTTATCAAAAACAATCGTATCGATATCTGCCAATAACTCCAAAGTTCTGCCACTGCGTACCAAAACCCCGTGACGGGTGGTATGATTCAACGCGCCTAAAAAAGCTGTAGGTAAAGATACCCGAATCCCCGTGACAAAATCGAGGGTGAGAATAGCGGCGGCCCGGGCTGCATCTCGGGTAGTGAGAAAAATTAGTGATGCTAACCCTAAAGAAGGCAAAATCAGGCGATCAGCCAGATTAGCGGCATAATTGGCCATGCGGGTATCATGGACAGGAGCTTTTTGCAGAAGTTCGATACTGGCAGCGGCGCGAGTTTGTTGACCGACTCGTTCACAGGTGAGGCGGATCTGACCGGAACGAACTAAGGTGGAGGCATAAACGAGAGTTCCTTTTCGGGCGACAATAGGCAAGGATTCCCCGGTTAGTTGCTGTTGGTCGATTACCGCTTCCCCTTGCCAGACTGTGCCATCAACGGGGATGCTTTCTCCGGGATAAACCACCACTGTCTCGCCAATTTGGACAGCATCACTGGTAATTTGCTTGATTTCGCCGTCTTTTTCCACCCAAGCGTAATGACCGATTGTATCTAATAAATTAGCCGTTCGTTTTTCCGTTGCCCTAGCGGTACGATCGCGAATAATGTCCCCCAATTCATGGAGGGTGATAATCAGGGAAGGTGTCAATAATTTCCCTTGAAAACCGCTAAAAATCAGGGCTAAGAGGTCTAAACAATCGATATTTAGTTTACGCTCTCCGAAGATACTTTTCAGCGCCCGGGCTGCCACGGGAAAAGCTGCGGCTAAAAGGACGCTTCTGGCCAAGATGCTCAAACCGGGTTGGGGAAAACGTTGACAGGCGATCGCGAGGAGGGTGGCGGCGGTGGGAAGGGCAAGGTTAGACCATTCTTCTTTCCCTAGTTTTTGGGGCTTGTCTGGCTCGATCGAAGACTCGTTGGGCTGATTGAGCATTTTTTGCCAAAGCAAGCCAAAATCCCTGTTTATTTCAGGGGTGAGGGCGGGGGCATACTCGATCACCAGAGAGGCGGCGGCGGCGTTGATGCGGAAATGGGTAATGGCGGGATGGGAAGTTAATTTTTGTTCTAAGGTCTTGACAAAATGCCTATCAGATGCTAGGCGGGAAATTCGCAAGCGCAGCCGACCAGGGAGAGAGTGAACAACGCTTACGGAATTGAGGGAAAGTTTGCTTAAGTTCATCGGAGTAAAATCTAGCTAGTTTCAAGATTACTGTCAGAATTGGCTAAATTAAGTAGATTGATCAGACGAAAGCCTAAATCTAACTCGGAGAGGCCGGCTGCTTCGTAGGTAATTGCCAGAGAGGCAGCGGTAGGATTAAGGCGATGACTAAGAACAATTGTCTCAGCTGCGAGGAGGTGGTTTAATCTTTTAGCAAAGGCAGCATCTTGACTTAAACGGTCGATACGAAGGCGAATTCGTCCCGGTACCGAGTGAACAATGCGACAACCCGGTATTATTTCCTGATTGCTATAATCTGGGCTTTTTTCGGCAGTTTTTGGGTTACTGGTGAAGGGAGATTTTAACTGTTGGAAAATTTGTCGCGAGATACTGGCTACGGCTAAATTAACTAATAGTGCATTGGCCCCTCGCAGTTGAAAACGACTGGTAATAAATAATCCCATTAAAACTGGAATAATCATCTCCACTTCATTATGTTCTCGCAGAAATTCGGCCAATTGTATTTGCGGATCCTCGCTGGTGGCCGATTGTGTCGAGACAATTTCTGTGTTAGTGATCATAATTTTATCTCCTACAAAAAGATAGTAAGTAGTCGTGCAAAATAAATTTCCTAGTGAAGATGGGCAAAAGGCAAAAGCTTTATCAAAATGTGTAATTAATTTTGCCTAGGTACTTATTCAACTCTTAGTTGTTTGTCCCTGTGGAATTGCCCTCAATCCATTCGTAAAAAGCCATAGATTCCGGGGGACAACGGCTGCATCCTCCGCATTTTTCTAGGGAAATCAGACGAATTCGCCCTTTTTTTAGCAAGCGATCGAGCATGGGACTTAGGGCATCCGCTGACATCCGAAAGTGTGTGGATAAGTCAGCCAGAGATGCTTTCTGATTTTTGGCAAGATAAGCCTGTATATCGGTTAAAATCATCTTTATAAACCTATAAAGGTAAATTTAGGAGTTAGGGAATTTCAGTAATCAGTAATCGGTGAAAAGACAGCAGAAAACTGCATTTAATACTGCTCACTTAAAACTCCAATCTGATAACTGATAACTGATAACTGATAACTGAAATTAAATTGCGGGACGGTTGATTTTTCGGGGAGGGAGATTTTTTAAGGTGAATAAAACCCCGACTACGGTTAAACCCATCAAGACTATCCAAAAGAGAGAAAATCCCGGATGTCGAGAAAAAGTGGCGATTTGATAGAAGGAAGTGGCAACAATATAGGCCATTCCTGTGGTCCAGAGGGCAATAAAAACAGTCCAACCGGCATTAGTTTCGCGATATACGGCCGATGTGGCCGAAACACAGGGAAAATAGAGCAGAACAAACAATAGATAGGCAAAAGCACCCGCTTGACCATCAAATCTTTTCGCCATCGCCCCAAAGATTCCTAAATCTACCTCTTGCTTCTCGGCAGCCGTTTTTTGATCTTGCAGATCACCAATATTCAAACCCAAGGGATCAAGTAATTGATTGGGTAATTCCGCTAAATTGGCGGGAATAGTGGCGATAGCTTCCTGAATTTGCCCCCAAAAGTCGAATTTTACCTGTGTTGCCCCCTTATTCGGGTTATCTTCCCCTGCTAGTTGGCTGTAAATCGAGTTTAATGTGCCTACCATCGCTTCTTTGGCAAAAACTCCCGTAAAAATGCCCACCGTTGCCGGCCAATTTTGCTGCTCTAGTCCCATGGGTGAGAAAATAGGAGTTACAGCTTTACTGGTGGCACTTAAAACCGATCGCTCGCTGTCTTGATTACCAAAAGAACCATCAAAACTGACGGAGTTGAGTAGTCCCAAAATCATCACCATTAAAACGATAATTCGTCCAGCTTTCCATAAAAACGCTTGCAGACGTTCCCAAGTGCGAATTAAAACCCCTTTTAGACGCGGTAGATGATAGGGAGGCAATTCCATAATAAAGTGACTGACTTCTCCCTTGAGTAGGGTTTTTTTCATCACCAATCCCGTCAAAATAGCGGCGAGAATTCCTAAGATGTAAAGACCAAAAACGATGTTTTGACCACCTATGGGGAAAAAAGCCGCCGCAAATAGGGCATAAACAGGTAATCTGGCCCCACAGGACATAAAAGGGTTCATCATAATCGTCATTAAACGATCGCGAGAATTTTCCAGAGTCCTAGTGGCCATAATTGCCGGCACATTGCAACCAAATCCCACTAGCATGGGAACAAAGGATTTACCCGGCAATCCCACCAAACGCATCAATCGGTCCATGACGAAGGCTGCCCGGGCCATATAGCCAGAATCCTCTAAAATTGACAAAAAGAGGAACATAAAGCCAATTACGGGGATAAAAGTGGCGACGGTTTGCACACCTCCCCCCGCTCCATCAGCGAGCAGAGCAATTAGCCAACCGGGGGTATGGATTTTTTGTAAAACTTGGGCAAAACCATCGACAAAGATAGTCTGGGCAGTTAAATCGAAGAAATCGATAAAGGCAGCACTAACATTGATGGTAAACAAGAACATTAGGTACATTACGCCCAAAAATATCGGAATTCCCCACCAGCGATCAAGAACAATCCGATCGAGGCGATCGGACATGGTATCATTTATCTGTCCAGTCCGTTGAGTGGCTCCCTGGGTAACTTGCTGAATAAAGCCATAACGAGTATCAGCAATTAAAATATCAAGGTCTTCCCCTAAAACTTGGTGTATTTGTCGTCTATGCTTGACGATAATGCTTAATAGTTCCTGGGAGCGCAATTCTGGGGCGATGCGATCCTCGTATTGCAGTAGGTTTAAAGCAGTCCATCTTGGCTCAACGATCCTTTTACTGCTATGGTCGTCAATGTAGGCAACAATCTCGTTAAGAGCTTCCTCAATTACCGCAGGATAAGCGACATAAGCGGCAGTATGGCTAATATTACTGACTAATTCCCCAATTTTTTGCTTTAATTCTCCGATTCCTTCCCCTTTAACCGCACTAATCGCCACGACAATTGCATCCATGCGAACGCTTAAGAGTTGCGGATTAACCAGAATACCCCTAGTTTTGGCCACATCCATCATATTTAGGGCAATCAACATCGGTAAACGCATCTCCATGATTTGGGTAGTTAGGTAGAGATTACGCTCTAAATTAGAAGCATCGACGATATTAATCACTAAATCCGCCTCTCCTGACAGCAGATAGTCCCTAGCGACTAATTCATCCATTCCTGTCTCCCCTTCTTCCACATCAAGGGAATAGACTCCGGGTAAATCCACAAGGGTGATATCTTCCCCGTTAACTTGAAATCGTCCCTCTTTGCGATCGACTGTTACTCCCGGCCAGTTGCCGGTCCGTTGATTGGCTCCTGTGAGAGCATTAAAAAGGGTAGTTTTGCCACAGTTAGGATTGCCAATTAAGGCGATAATCGGTTTGACCATAATTTAGGATATATAGTTACAAATAGGCTTAGATGATTAAATTTAGCTTTCTGGCTCTATTTCTTCGACGATTAAAGCGTCTGCTTCCTGTTTACGCAGACTGAGATGAAATCCCCGCACTCGAATCTCGACGGGATCCCCCAAAGGTGCCACACGAATGACGGTAAACTCTGTCCCCGGAGTTAATCCCATTGATAACAATTTTCCTTTGTATCCTCGTAATGCTCGGTCATAACCGACGACTTTACCCGCTTTTCCTATGGGTATCTCCCGCAGAAATGTTCTTACTTCAGGTAGGTCTTTTTTGGGTTCCAGTTTTTTCGGTTGACTGTCACTAACGAGGATTTTTTCGGCCATTTCTGCCCCGATACCAATACGATTGTCTTGAATGGCAATTAAAACTGATCCCCTCGGTTGGGAACTAATCACCTGTAATTGAATACCGGGGTTTAATCCCATACCTAGGAGTCGATTAATCCCTCCCGTCCCCTGAAATCCCGCTAACCAGACGGTTTTTCCCATTTCCACTTGTGCGAGGGGATAGGTGGCAGCCAAGTCATTACCCCGGGGAGTGATATTATCTAATTCTGCCTCTGTACCGCCCCAATAGGAGAATTGGTCGTCTTTTTGCCAGTTTTCTGGTTTTTCTGGTTCATTAGCTCTAATTTTATCGTCCATGCTTTTCTTATCTCCAAAGGTAATGAAGGTCTTTCATTCAAGAGTGACAATAATTTCTTGATAGCTCATCGAGTTTACTGAAGTAGCTAAAGGGTAACAACTCCCCTAATGTCAGCCTCAGTCAACGGTTTTTGAACTGTCTCAGAATTGCGATCGCTTAAATAAATGCTAATTATTCTCAATTACCAGTGTAATCCCAAAGGGGAGACAGAAAAGAAAAATATTTCTTTAAAAAAGTCACAAGTCTCTGGTAAATGGCGATCGCTGAGGGACGAAAATATTCTTAATGCCGAAAAATTCGGCTCTCTTGGGTTTGGTGGGTAAAATGTATTCTAAGATACAGTCCTGCTGGCGGTCGCAACGCGCTCGCTACGCGAGACCGAGTGGAAGGAACCACAGAGACACAAAGGACACAGAGATCGATCACTACTATATAAGTTAAACTTATCACACAAAGAATAAGAGAGCCAAAATTCTCTCTTGCAAGGGAGATTCCCCCAGCTATCTACCAATTAATTGCACCCAGCTACTGGGAACAGAAAAAGCTATATTTAATAAGTAAATCGAATCTGTCTTTCTGTTTAAAGACCTATGGATAACAAAATTCTCGACGTTCACCATCTCACCGTTGAATTTTCTAATCAGAAAAGAACAACAGTCGCCGTTAATAACATTAGTTTTAGCTTGCAGAAAGGTCAAGTTCTCGGTTGTGTGGGGGAGTCGGGTTCAGGAAAATCTGTCACCTCCCTCGCACTCATGGGATTGGTTCCCTCTCCGGGGAAAATTACCGGGGGAGAAATTTGCTTTCGTCCGGCAAAAGGTCAGTCAATGCAAGCAGTAGATTTATTATCTATTCCTCCGGAAGAATTGCGTTATTATCGCGGGGGAGAAATGGCGATGATTTTCCAAGAACCCATGAGTTCTCTTAATCCAGTGTATAACATCGAGTTTCAAATTACCGAAGCCATTTTACTGCATCAAAAAGTCACCCCCGAACAGGCAAAAAATCAAGCAATCTCTCTACTGCAAGAAGTGCGCTTATTACCCAGTGATGAACAGTTAGAGGAGAAATATATAGAAACTTTTCCCTTAGAAAATAAGGGTCATGTCAGAGAAAAAATTAGAACTTATATTCAGGAACAAAAAGAAGCAATTCTCAAGCGTTATCCCCACGAATTATCGGGGGGACAATTACAAAGGGTAATGATTGCCATGGCGATTTCTTGTAATCCTACCCTATTAATTGCTGATGAACCAACCACCGCTTTAGATGTAACTGTCCAAGCAGAAATATTAAGATTATTACGCGATTTATGTAAAAGTGATCGAGAAATGTCGATGGTTTTTATCTCCCACGATTTAGGAGTTATTAACGAAATTGCCGATCAAATTGTCGTAATGTATCAAGGAGAAATTGTCGAACAGGGAACTAAAGAAGAAGTATTAAATTATCCCCAACATCCCTACACAAAAGGTTTACTTGCCTGTCGTCCCCGCTTAAACTCTCGTCCCGAAAAATTGCCCACCGTCAGCGATTTTTTACAAGTGGAAAAAGACTCTCAAGGTAAGATTATTGAACTACAGGAAATTACTCCACCAGCAGTTAAATTTATTACTCTCCAGGAGGAAGAAAGCAGAATCGAAGGTTTACAACATCACGAGAATATTTTATCAGTAGAAAATTTATCCGTTAGATTTCCAGTTAAGGGAGTTTTCGGGCAAGTAAAGACCTTTTTTAATGCCGTAGATCACGTCAGTTTTGCTGTTAAACAGGGGGAAACCCTCGGTTTAGTCGGTGAGTCGGGTTGCGGAAAATCCACCTTAGCAAGGACAATTCTGCGCTTAATTCCTGCTACTTCTGGAAATATCTATTTCCGAGGAGAAAATCTGGCTAAATTAAACCCCAGTGAGCCAAAATTAAGATCACTACGCCGGGAATTACAGATAGTTTTTCAGAATCCCTACAACTCCCTAAATCCCCGTTTATCCATTGGTAAAGCAATTTTAGAACCGATGATTATTCATCATACCGGCGGCAATTCCCAAAAGCGACGGCAACGAGTAGAATATTTATTAGAACGAGTTAAACTTGATCCTAATTGGTTCGATCGCTATCCCCATCAATTATCGGGAGGACAACGACAAAGGGTGTGTATTGCTCGCGCTTTAGCCTTAAATCCTCAGTTTATTATCTGTGATGAATCTGTCTCTGCTTTAGATGTTTCTGTGCAAGCGGGAGTCTTAAATTTACTCAAAGAATTACAGCAGGAATTTAATCTCACTTATATCTTTATTTCCCACGATTTAAGTGTTGTCAGATTTATGAGCGATCGAATTATGGTGATGAATAAAGGTAAAATTGAGGAAATTGGTACAGCTAACGAAATTATCAACTCTCCCCAAAGCGATTACACCCGTAAGCTTATCGCTTCTATTCCCCAATTTACCGAAAGTCTTGCTAGTTAAGTAGCTGGTTATAATTAAATTAAAAATGGATTTTAGCTTCGATCCCCCCTTATTCCCCCCTTAATAAGGGGGGTGCCGATCCCCCCTTATTCCCCCCTTAATAAGGGGGGTGTCTGACAACTTTTAACACCTACCTAGTTAAAATTAGCAGTCAAACGTAAAGGATTAGCTGCCTCTAATTGTGCCGATAAACCTAACAAAGTAATTTCATCAGCAGGTTTACCCACTAACTGAATTCCCACAGGTAAACCCTGACTATCCACTCCTGTGGGTAAAGCAATCGCGGGTAAACCACTCGCATTAGCAATAGGAGAAGGTGCAATCCAACGAATCATTCTGTCAACCGCTTCTTGCGGTGGTAAATTTTCCCACTCACCAATTCCGGGAGGTTGATGTAGGAAAATGGGCAAAAGTAAGACATCAAAATTATCAAACATCGCCACAATTTGCCGCGAAATAACGTGCATCTGCTGGACTGCTTGCAGGTACTCCCCCGCGCTGCCAGAATTCTCTAATAACCATTGGTTAAGGGGACTTAATAACTGCTTGGGAATTCCTGTCGCTGCCGTTCCCGCTTGCCAAATACAGCGAAAAGGAGCGATTAAAGCCTGTAAATCGGGGGAATATTCGGTTAAATGATGCCCCATACCCTCTAAAATTTTAGCCGTAGCGAGGACAGCATTTTTATAAACGGAAGCCGCCTCACCGAAGGGGGATATGGAAGTAGAAAAAGCGATTTTTAGGGGTTTTACGCCTCTCTGAGTGGCTTCTAGGAAAGAAAAGGGCGGATCGGGTAGCCAGTAGGGATCGCCCGTCGTATAGCCCGAAATCACGGTAAGCAGTGCCGCCCCATCTGCCACCGTCTTAGAAAGAGTGCCGTTAGTGGCGATACCGCTTTGAAATTCCCCCACTGGGGCATAGGAAACGCGCCCACGACTGGGTTTTATCCCCACCAAACCGCAACAACCCGCCGGAGTACGAATGGAACCACCACCGTCGGAACCCTGGGCAATCGGGCAGAAACCCGCCGCTACCGCCGCCGCCGCGCCGCCACTGGAACCTCCTGCGGTATAATCGCGGTTGAAGGGGTTACGAGTCGGCAAAAAACCCGGATTTTCGGTGTAGGGAAAGGAACCTAGCTGGGAAGTGGCAGTTTTGCCCAGAAGGATAAAACCCGCCATTTTCATTCTGGTGACGATTCCTTCGTCGTATTGGGCGATATTTCCCTGTAAAGCGGCGACTCCGTAACTAACCGGCATTCCAGCGACGGCATTTAAGTCTTTAATGGCGGTGGGAACTCCAAAAAAAGGCGGTAATTCGGCAGTATCGGTGATTTGACTTAATTGTTCCGTTTGGGTGCTGGCGGTGGCTAGGGCGCTTTCCCCGGCGACATGGACAAAACTACCAATTTGACTGTCAAATTTTTCAATTCTGTCGAGGTATAAATGGGTTAATTCTAGGGGGGAGATTTGTTTAGTGCGAATCAGTTGGGCTAATTCTAGGGCAGATTTTTGCAATAATTCATCACTCATGAGCGATCGAGGTAAAATAAGTAGATGAAAACAATTATATTCTTTAATGATAGAGATGGTTTTAAAGGAAAAAAGAAAAAGTAAAAAAGACCATTACTATAACAATTTCCCTATCCCACCTTGTTTTGGAAAATTATGACCTCACAGTTAATTGAAATTCTCTCGGCTGACGAAATTCGTCGCACTATTACCCGTTTAGCTTCCGAAGTTATCGAAAAAAGTGGCGATTTAAATAATTTGATTTTGATCGGTATCTACACGCGAGGAGTGCCTTTAGCTAATTTAATTGCTAGTCAAATTGAGAGCTTAGAAGGGGTAAAAGTTCCCGTGGGAGCGATCGATATTACCTTCTATCGCGACGATCTCGATCGCATTAAAACCCGCACTCCTGCTAAAACCAAAATGCCCCTAGATGTCACGGGAAAAACTGTGATTTTAGTCGATGATGTTATCTACAAAGGTCGCACAATCCGCGCCGCTTTTAATGCTATTATTGAGTATGGCAGACCGCAAAAAATCCGCTTATTAGTCCTCGTTGATCGTGGTCATCGGGAATTACCAATTCACCCGGATTTTACGGGCAAAAAACTCCCCACTGCAGCCGAGGAACAGGTAAAAGTTTATCTACAAGAGATTGACGGTAAAGATGGAGTGGAATTAATCAAATAAACAGATAATTGGTAACTAATCCCCAGAGCAAAATAAACAGAATTGCTTCGATAATAGCGGCAAAAATAGCAGTTCTTGAGTTTTTTCCTGTTGAAAGCACTGAACAAATTTAACCATCAAATCAACAAAGTGTGCTGAAACTTTTACCCTCTATATATTTGCTAAATACAAAAATAATCTATTTTTATGGCAAGGTAAAAGCGGCAATTACAGGATAATGATCGGAAGGAATCAGATTCAACCAACGGGAACGATCAACTTTTGCCCAATCTAACTGCAAACGGCTATCATAATAAATGGTATCGATGGCTAAATAAGGGGTATCAGTGTAATTATTAAAGCTCATTTGTTCTGCTAATTCCAAATCGGCTAAAGCATCCTTTAATTTAATTTCTGACTGGAGAGGTTGAGTTAAAATCTGACGGGGTAATTGCTGAGAATTAACATTAAAATCCCCCGTTAAAAACAGGTAATCTTTTGTTAAATCTAGTTGACAAAAATGCTCCTGTATGCACTTAGCACCTAAGTCCTTAGCTTTGTCACTATAGTAATCGAGATGGGTATTATAAAACTGCAAAGTTTGCCCCTCAAGAGTACGAAATTTAGCCCCCGTTACCATACGGGGATAACGATTACCCCAAGCTTCAGTGATACTGCCAATGATATCGGGAGTTTCTGATAGCCAAAATTCGTATATTTCTAAACATTTTAACCGACTTGGTTGATATAAAATCGCACAATGTTCATCTAATCCTGTACCTCTACGATCGCATCCTAAACTTTGGTATTCTGGCAATAGACGGTGTAAATCTAATAATTGATTAGCGCGAGCTTCCTGAGTACCAATTATATCAGGAGAATAGTGAGCAATTAAAGCCGCTACTGCTTCCCTTCTTATTCGCCAATTACGCTCATCAGCATCGGGTTTATCGTAGCGAATATTAAAGGACATTGCTGTTAGTTTCATAGGAAAATGGGGAAGGTAATTATGAATTAGGGAGTGGAGAGTTTTGTCAGTGAACAGTAAACAGTAAACTCACATCTGATAACTGATTCAAGGCTGACTTCTAATAATTAATTATCAGGGTTTTTTGGCGATTGTCCAAAAGGGAAAAGTTTGACTGGGATTAATGATAACTCCCGTGATGCCATGACGAGCAAAAGCGTATTCCTTGGTTTGCCAAAGGGGAATATAAGGAACTTCATCGGCGAGAATTTCTTGAATTTTACCAAAAATTTGCCTTCTTTTGGCTGGGTTACTTTCCCGACGGGATTGGGCAATTAATTCATTCATTTCTTGACTATAAAAAAATGAGCCTTGACTTTGGGCTCCTCCCTCTTCGCAGCCAGTTTCTGGAGAACCTTTAGCACAATCTAAAAAGGGATAAATGTAGTTATCTGCATCCAAAAAATCGGGATACCAATTAGATAGAGCAGTGGTATAAAGTCCCCGGCTAATATTACGAAAAAAGGCCGCTCCTAGAATACTATTGGGTTCAAATTGAATCATATTATCTAAATCCCGTTTTGCTAGAGCTTTCATCACTGCTGCCACGCTGCTGGAAGTGATCGATCCCGAGGAGTGCCAAACTTCTACAATTGCGGGGTTTTCTGGACTATAACCAGCAGTTTTTAGTAATTGTTTGGCTTGTTCTATATTATGGTTGCCATAGCGCTCTTTAAACACCGGTTGTGACTCGGAAAAAGTAGTAGGAATGAGACTAAAAAGAGGGATGCCTTGACCTTGTAAAATGCGATCATTAAGTAAATCTCGATCTACTAGAGAAGCAATTGCTTGTCGCACTAAAATATTATCGGTGGGTTCACTTTTGAGATTGACGCTCATAAAGTTAATTGCTGACCCAGAAGATTCGATCGCTTGCCATTTTCCCTGGGCTGCTTCTGTGCGTAATTTTCTCACTTGAGGAGGCAGTAAAGATTGATAGGCAATATCCACCGCTCCCGTCTGAAAACCGTTAAATAAATTGGCAGGATTGGAGAGATAAATTTGCACATCAACTCCCTTATTTTTGGCTGGTTCTCCCCAATAGCGATCAAAGGCTTCTAAACTAAAATAATCGCTAGTAACTGCTTTTAATCGATAATGTCCTGTGCCGATAAATTCTTCAGGTTTAAATTTACCCTCGCCAATTTGATAAAATTTGGGTGAAACTGCACAGGCTCCGGGATAAGCTAAAAGAGCGGGAAAGGCGGCAAAAGGTTTAGTTAATTTAATAGTAATTTCGTCTTCTTTGCTGGCGGTGATGTTATCAATTGTATCCCGGAGCAGAAAGGAAGGTTCGCCACCATTTTTAATAAATCTTTCTAGGGAAAACTTCATCGCCTCTGCGTTAAAAACCGTGCCATCATGAAAGATAACTCCTCGACGTACTGGGATAGTATAAGTCAAACCATCGGGGCTAATTTTGGGTAATTCCGTGGCTAGGAGAGGCTTTAAATTAGTGGTTCCTTCGGCGTAGGTGTAGAGAGTTTCACCGAGATTATAAATAATAAAAAGTCCCGCTAACTCATAACTATCGGCAGGATCGAGCGAGCGTGGTTTTAGGGTTGTCCCAATTATCAGGCGATCGCTATTCCCCTGGGGTAAATTGGAATTAGTGGACTGACAGCCCACAGTCAGAAGAAGACATAGGCAAAATAAACTTAAATAGCGATAAAGTTGGCGTAAAGGTCTCATCGATGGCTATTAACGGCAGCTAGGTATCAATCAATCCTATCATTTTTGTGCATAATCTTTCCTTCTAGGTTCCCTTAAGGAACTAGGTTGATTGCCTAATTGGTTGGGAAAAATTCTTCAATAACTGCACTGATTACCCAGACAATTAAACTAAATTTTCTGGTGGAGGATGGCAAAAACTTGATCAATTTGACCAAGAGGAAGACCCAGAGCAGCAAAGGGGTTAAATGGTTCAGAATAGCTGGAGCTATGGAGGCCGATAAACAGGGAAATGGTCAAGATTTTTAAACCTAGATCAGGTGGCGGCAACTGATTAGAAACTCATCTTCTTTTATCTATCAGCCATTTAGGTTAATCCTGTCCCTTCTAAACAAGCTCGATCGAAAATTGCCCCCGTGGTTACTGCCGAGGCTAAACTAGCACAAAGAAGATTGGCATCAGTAAAATTTGTTCCCCGTAAAATCGCCCCGAAAAAAATTGCTTCCTCTAAATCGGTAGCTGACAGATCTGCTCCGGACAGATTAGCGCTAGTAAAATCCGCTTGGGTTAAAATCGCCCCGACAAAACTCACTCCCCGGCCATCGACACCGCGAAAATCCGCCCCAGACAAATCTAGATGATTAAAAACCGCCCCGGCTAAAAAAGCGCCGGCCAAACTTGCCCCAGTCACGATCGCATCGAGGAGAATTGCCCCGCGTAAATCGGCATTACGAAAATCTGCTCCCCTTAAATTTGCCCCCGTCAGGTCAGCACCGCGTAAATTTGCCCGTAAATTCGCCCCGGCTAGGTCTGCACCCGCTAAATCAGCCCCTGACAAGTTCATGCCCCCTAAATCTTTTATCTCACCCCGACGAATTGCTAATAAATCAATACTGGGAAAAGTCATGTTCAGCCACGGTTAAATACTGTAAAAATATCTTAGAATATTCGTAAACCTTTGTTAAGAAAGCGCTCCATGTCCCTAGAGCTATTATCCCTAGAAAATATTGAAGAAATCGCCCACCAATACGGATACTGGGCAGTATTTATCGGTATCACCCTCGAAAATACCGGGATTCCTATCCCAGGAGAAACCATCACCATTGTCGGCGGCTTCCTTGCCGGTAGCGGTGATTTAAACTATTGGTTAGTTTTAGTCAGCGCAATTACAGGAGCAGTTTTGGGCGATAATTTTGGCTATTGGCTCGGTCGCGCTGGAGGTTGGCCGTTTTTGTTAAAAGTTGGCAAATTCTTTCGGATTCCGCCTCAAAAACTAGAATTAGCCAAGGATCAATTTAGTAAAAATGCACCCCGGGCGGTCTTTTTCGGTCGTTTCGTGGCTTTGTTAAGAATCTTTGCAGGTCCCATGGCGGGAATTGCCCGAATGCCCTACGGTCGCTTTTTCCTCTGTAATCTGGGTGGGGCGACGGTGTGGGCGACGATTATGGTGACATTATCTTTCTTTTTAGGCCGTTTGTTCCCCTTGCACCAGTTAGTTAGTTCTATGGCTCGTTTTGGTATCTTGGCTTTAATTATCGTCCTAGCCTGGACAATTATTCACCCCATCCTTGAGTCACGGAAAAAGGTGGCTTAAGTCCGTCATTTCAGTTATCAGTTATCAGCTTTTGAAGGCAACAGGCAAAAGACAGAATCTGACAATTCTCCTACCTAAAAAGAAGGCTTATTACCTGATTCTTGACGGTGAGCGATTCGTGGTGTTAATATAATTTTGTCCAAGATTACAAATATACATCAACGGTGATAGCCAAAAAAATTACTTTTTCTAATGGATTGGAATGTTACTACAGTAGTAGCAAAGAGGAAACAGAATACATTTTTTCGGAAATATTTACTGAAAGGCAATATGAAGGCCATAATATAGTCATCAAAGAAGGCGATGTGATCTTTGATGTTGGAGCTAATATCGGTCTATTCTCTATTTTTGTCAAGGGAGTTGAACCAACAGCAAAAGTTTTCGCCTTTGAGCCAATCAAGGCAACTTTTGAGGTTTTGCAAAAAAATATTCATTTGCATTCTTTAGAGGATGTTGTTTTATTTAACTGTGGATTAAGTTCAGAGAATAACCCAGCAAAAATCTTTACTTTTTATCCTAATATGTCTGCTAATTCAACCACAAAGCCAGAGGATACCTTGGCTGAATTAGAAGATATTCAAGTCGATCAGAATTCCCAAAAAATAGAAAATTTGTTTGAAGAGTTTTTCCAAGAAAAAGAACAAGTAGCCTGTGAAGTAAGAACTCTATCTTCCGTAATTAATGAACTCGGTATTGACTCAATCGATTTATTGAAAATTGACGTGGAAGGAGAAGAATACGAAGTATTTGAAAGCATCGAAGCTAAAGACTGGCCAAAAATTAAGCAAATAGTGGCTGAAATTCACGATAAAAAGGGACGCTTAAAGCAAATAAGCCAAATGCTGGCAGACAATGGCTTCAAAGTTCAACTAGAAAAAAGAGAATTACTACCTTTGACATTCGTGGATATTTTCCATTTATACGCTGTGCGTTAGTAGTTGAACTTTTATTCTCAAAGTTAATCTATTTTTCCAGAAAATTGGTTAATAACTGACTGAAACGTTGGGCAATAATCGGCGCATCAAATTCTGAAACTTTTGCTCTACCTGCCTTCCCTAAGGAACGAGCTTTTTCTGGATTGAGAAGCACTTCTGCTAATTTACTGGCTAAATCTTCAGCATCTAAGGGATGGGCTAATAGACCTTGTACACCATCTTCAATCAACTCTGGTGTCGAGGAAGAACGACTGGCGACAATCGGTTTATAACTGGCCATAGCTTCAGCAAAAACTATGCCAAATCCTTCTTGCAGACTAGGTAAACAAAAAACTTGACAATCAAGATATTCTTGAATTAGTTCTTGATAGGAAAGATAGCCGAGAAAAGTAACATTTTGCTCTAAATTGAGTTCTTGTGCCAGACGGCGTAAATTATTCCATTCAGGACCTTTGCTGGCAATTCGTACCTCTACATCAGGTATTTGACGGCGGAGAATTGCGGCGGCGCGGATCAAAGTGGCAACATTTTTGCGGGGATACTGGACACCGACACAAAACACAGTCGGCCTCCTCTGCTCGCCGTTTCTTTCCTCATACTTGACTGAGGCGACCGCTGCATCCCAACCTTTGAGATCAATTAGAGAGTGAACAATTTCGATATTGCCATCATACTGATAAAGTTGCTTGAGTATAGTACGCGAATACTCACTGATAGAGACGACCAGATCCGCACGATGGACGCTCACTTTCTCGGCCTTTGCCATCAATTCTAAGGAAGTTCGCACCCAACCCCGCTCAAAGGTAGCTTCATCGGCAATAATACCAAGAATATAAACGATAAAAGGGACTTTCAGGCGATCGCTTATGGCGTAACCATCCATATCGTAACCCACCACCACATCATAGTGGTCAAATTGACGGGGATCGAGTCGCCAATTCCAAAGAAAACGATGCGCCATATAGCCTAACGGCCCCGATGCTTTGGTTGGCGAGAAGACATCAACGATATGACCCTGGGAGCGTAACTCGTTAGTCAGATGGATATTGGTGACGAAAGTACCACTTCCGAGCTTGACATTTTGGGGAGTTGCTGTGATGATTGCTATCTTCATTTTTTGTCAAAGTTTATGGCAGCGGTTGGATGATGATGGGAAAATCAGAACAAATAAGGTGGACAGGAGTAGGTGCGAATCAAATCTTGATTTTTCCTATCTATGAATCTATGGACGAACGGATATCCTCGCGTCCGTTGGCTTTTTTCGTCAAAACGATGAAATATCCCTATGGAGTATTAGGATGTTAGAAAACAAACGCAGATTGATTAATTATCAATAGGAAAGCGGTTATTTGTGATAACCGCTTCTGGAATTTTACAAGAATCTCTTTAACGTTCGCGGCGCCCGAAGTTTTTCCGCTCACCGCCGCCACCACCACCAAAATTATCTTCTCTGGGACGAGCTTTGTTGACTTTCATCTGTCGTCCCATCCATTCGGCCCCGTCAAGAGTTTCGATCGCTTTTGCCTCTTCCTCATCGGAGGACATTTCCACAAAACCAAAACCGCGCATTTTACCCGTTGCTTGATCTACGGGCAAGTAAACGCGAACAACCGTGCCGTATTCAGCGAATACGCCCTGCAAGTCCTCTTTCGTGACTTCATAAACCAGATTACCAACGTAAATCGTCATGGATTGTCTCCCAATATCACAGCCATTTCGAGAAGGAGATCGGATACAACCCAGTCAAGGCCATCAGGGAAAAACCACTTCTGTTTGAAACCAATGCTGCTACCGAACCTAACTACTCTCTCTAAACTAGCATAGCTTATCAGTGATCAGTAGGAATATGGAGTATTAAGTGAGCAGTATTATAGGGCAGTTTTCTGCTTTGTTTTCACTGATCACTGATTAGGGCAGCCAAGGATATTGACTAAAATCGGGGGGACGTTTTTCGAGGAAAGCCTGTTTACCTTCGGCTCCTTCGGCGGTCATATAGTAGAGTAAAGTGGCATTACCCGCCAACTCCTGTAAACCCGCTTGACCATCACAATCAGCATTAAAAGCCGATTTTAGGCAGCGAATCGCCAAGGGACTTTTTTCGAGAATTTCTAGAGACCATTTAACCCCTTCCTGCTCTAATTCCGCCACCGGGACGACATGGTTAACCAAACCCATTGCCAGAGCTTGTTGGGCGTTATACTGCCGACAGAGAAACCAAATCTCGCGAGCTTTTTTTTGACCCACTACCCGGGCCAGATAACTAGAGCCAAAACCGCCGTCAAAACTGCCCACTTTCGGACCGGTCTGGCCAAAAATGGCGTTATCCGCTGCTAAGGTTAAATCACAAACCAAGTGTAAAACATGACCGCCCCCGACCGCATAACCTGCCACCAGCGCGATAACTACCTTGGGGATGGAGCGAATTAATTTCTGTAAATCCAGCACATTGAGCCGGGGTACGCCATCATCGCCAATATAACCCGCCTGACCGCGCACCGTCTGATCGCCGCCGGAACAAAAAGCATATTTGCCGTCGCTGTGGGGACCTGCACCCGTGAGCAATACTACCCCAATGCGGGCATCCTCGCGAGCATCACAGAAAGCGTCGTAAAGCTCAAAAACTGTCTTCGGACGGAAGGCATTACGCTTATGGGGGCGATTAATGGTAATTTTGGCGATTCCCCCCCATTTATGGTAAAGAATATCCTCGTAAGTTTTTACGGATTGCCATTCAACGCTCATAGTCTCGGTTATAGGCACAGCTTTTTTACCTTACTTCATTTTGTCCCCCACTTGGAAGCAGAATAGTCAAACTTAGTTTTTTTGTCCCGAACGAGAGTATATTCTGAGATAGATCATTATCAATCTAAGGATAAAAAACTGTCATTTCACCCGATATAACCTTTTATTTGCCCTTATGACTGTCAAAATTGCTCTTAAACCCAATCAGATTCAAAATCTCGATCTCTCATCTTTAGAGACTGTTATTCAAGATTATCAGTCGCAAGCAGCGATCGCCAAACTGGAACAAGCTCTACAATTAGAGATAGATTATCCTCGTGCGGAGGGTGATGTGCGGGAATTATCAGAGATACCAGAAGTTAGGCTGTGGTTTCTGCGTTTAGATGCGGTTTATCCCTGGTTAATCTTTATTCTTGACCCAAAACATGGAGAAATCGCTCGCTATGCTGCTATGTTGGTTCCCCATCAATTCCATCGCGGGGAAGGAATTCAATATAACCCCGAAGCTTTAGAGATTTTTGTGATGCAAAAAATCTTTATTTTGTCTGATTGGCTGAAAAGTCAGCAAATTCCCGCTTTATCTCGCTTAAAATTTTTCGCTCAACAGTTTGGTTACGATATCGACGAGGAATTTCTCTCTCGTCTCTAAAGACTCCCCTGGCTGACTAGATAGGGTATTTTAAATATATGGCAAGCTACTGTCTCGCCCAATTTAGCGCCACCAATACCCCTATCAGAGAATCATGGATACAAAATCCTTTAAACGCACCTTACAGCAATCGGATAAATATAACCGCAAGGGATTCGGTCATAAGGACGAAGTGATGGATGCGATGACCAATGAGTATCAAAGCGACCTGATCCAAGAAATTCGTGAAAATAATTATCGTTTACAACGGGGTGACGTGACGATCTATCTCGCTCAAGCTTTTGGTTTTTGTTGGGGGGTAGAACGCGCTGTCGCTATGGCCTACGAAACTCGTCAACATTTTCCCCAGGAACGTCTCTGGATTACTAACGAAATTATTCACAATCCCTCGGTTAATCAGCGTCTGCGTTCCATGGCCGTGGGTTTTATTCCGATGGAAAATGGCCAAAAAGACTTTACTGTGGTGGAATCGGGGGATGTGGTGATTTTACCTGCTTTTGGGGCCAGTGCCTCGGAAATGCAAATCCTTAACGACAAGGGTTGCATGATTGTGGATACCACTTGTCCTTGGGTTTCTAAGGTGTGGAATTCCGTGGAAAAACACAAAAAAAGCGACCACACTTCGATTATTCACGGGAAATATAATCACGAAGAAACGATCGCCACTAGCTCTTTTGCCGGCACCTATCTAATCGTTTTAAATTTGGCTCAAGCTAATTATGTCGCTAATTATATTCTCCACGGTGGCGATAAAAATGAGTTCTTAGAGAAGTTTAAAAATGCCCATTCCCCGGGTTTCGATCCCGATCGCAATCTGGATTATATCGGTATTGCCAATCAAACCACGATGCTGAAAAGTGAAACTGAGGAAATTGGCAAACTTTTCGAGCATACTATGTTGAGAAAGTACGGACCGATCAATTTTAAAGATCATTTTATGAGTTTTAATACCATCTGTGATGCCACTCAAGAGCGTCAAGATGCCATGTTTGAACTGGTGAAAGAACCGCTTTCTTTAATGGTGGTAATTGGTGGTTATAATTCCTCTAATACCACTCACCTACAGGAAATAGCGATCGAGCGTGGTATTCCCTCCTATCATATCGATAGTGCCGAGCGTATTCTCCCTAGTAATCGCATCGAACATAAACCTTTAGGTGGCGATTTAATCATCACTGATAACTGGTTAAATGAGGGAAAAATTATCGTCGGAGTGACTTCCGGTGCTTCCACTCCTGATAAGGTGGTAGAAGAGGTGATCGAGAAAATTTTTGCTCTCAAATCTTCTTTGATCTCTCGTTAATTAGCCTAGGTGTATTAGTCTTTGGCAACGGCTGCATCTCAATTTTAAAGAAATATCTATTTTGGGCGCACTCAGTTTGATAAACTGACTAACCACGGTGCGCCCCTACCATTGATGCAATAATATTTAGGGTCTGCCTCAAAATCGGTAAAACCCTACACCTACGAAAAACTTTTTCAGCAGACCCTAGATAACTGTTGTCTCACTGTATTGTTTTTGTTGTTCGCAACAAAAATTAAAGTTTGACAGGCTGTCTGTTGACAAGATTTTCCAAAAATTATCACAATGTAAAGTGTTTTCATTGTACCTAGCAGCAAGAGGACAAGAAAATGTTGTTAAAATCTCTAACCCTTGGTTCCCTTGTGGGATTATCCTTAGTTACATCTGTCCCAGTCTTGGCAAATCCTGCCGTTTCTCCAGTACAAACTGACGAAGCAATAATTGCTGTCGGTCAACAAAAATCCGGTTTATTTGTTAATTTAACCACCGATGATCCTTGGCGAGCTGCAATGGCCATTGGTGTCGCTACTAATATGCTGAAAAAAGGTCACTCAACCACCATTTTTTTGAATATTACAGGGGTACACCTTGCCGCGACGACAATTCCTCAACACACTAACGGTATCACCGGTAAAACCCTGCAAGCAATGTTAGTAGATTTCATTAGTCAAGGGGGAAAAGTGTTAATTTGTCCTTCCTGTATGAAACAAGCGGCAATAAAACCCGAAGATCTAATTGCTGGTGTGGTGACAAGTTCCCCGGACTCCCTAGAAGCAAATTTATTTAAGGAAACGGTTAAAGTAATTAGCTGGTAAATCGAGAACTTCTAGAGAATCTAGAGGCTGCATCTCGATTTTGTCTGAGATGCAGCCAGATGACTGTTATCTCAATTGTTATAATATGGTTTCGTGGGAATATTTTCTTCATCTTCCACTTCTGTCTGCTCTACATAATAAAATTCTAGCTCATGCAGGCTATCGGTGATCGCTTTTTCCACAGCAATTCTTATTCTTAATCTTCGGGTGTGGGGATCGTGATATTTCTCTCCCAAAGTTTTGAAACTACGGGGCAGAATTTGGATAGCATTATTAATGACTTGATCGACTTTAATTTCCGAGCAATACTGGCGAAAAGAATCGGGTAAATTCCTTAACTGTTCCTGCACTTCTGCCATCACTAACTGCTCAACAAAATTTAGAGGAGGTTGGTTCATGAAACAATTTCTTAGCGATCAGAAAGTGATTCTATATTAATACTGATCGATAAATAATAGGGTGATATTATCCCGTCGTAATGGTGATTTAACTCACTGTTTTATCCAAGCTGATGGCCAAATACCGCCAATTTCCAGAGCAGCTAGACTACTGGAAGTATTTATAAGGATTTTACCGCAACCGTCAGTCAATTTTATTGATAATTGACCTTTGAGAGTATCTTGACAAGCAAAACAGAGACCTTTTTCTGTGGGTACACGCACGCGATCGGGAGGATGCTCACTGATACCGATTAAGACAATGGTATAATTCTCGTTAGTTGCCCTCATTTCCCAGTATCCCCAGGGTTGCACTGTCCACGTTAGTTGAGAATCCCAGATATCAAACTTATAAAAGCGATTTTGCCAGTGAATGCCGATAATTCCCACCGATTCCGTCCAGTGGAGAACTTTCCGGGTAGAACCCACTGCGGTTAAGGTTAAATCGGGATTTTCAGGGAAAGCATTACAATTAATCCAAAACCACTTTTCAGGGAAAGAATAACCCCAATTTTTCTCGCTATAAAAAGGTACATTCTCAAATGGGTAATTTTTTCCCCCATAGGTAATCATTCCCGTTGCTAAACCATGGGCAGTTAAAATCTGCCAACCCGGGTCAAAAATCGGTAAATAAGATAATATTCCTGCTGTTGCTTCGGGTGAACGCTTGTTATCTCCCCAACTGTACCTAGTTTCAACGCAATAATCCCATTGACAGATTTCTCCAGTGACGGGATCATAAATTCGTCCTTGCTGCTGGTTTGCTGTTGCTTGATAACCCTCTTGAATAGACTCAAAAAAATCTGACGGAGAAAGCAGACGGGGACGGATTTTTAAGTTAGTTTTTCCCCAATGGATGATAGCTAATTCCTGACGACTTCCCCAAAATTTATCCGTATCGGGAAAAGTGCGACAAAGATAATTAGATTCTATGGCTAAAATTTGTACTGCTCCGCCGCTATTGACTTGACCGCCGCTTGGATCTTGAATAGAATACATAAAGGCGAATCCGTCGGCTAATTGCGGAATCATGACTCGGAAGTACCAACCTTCAAAAAATCGAGAAGTGATACCATCCCAATGGTAGCCAGAATGAGGGGGTTGTGAAAACATCAATGAGTTTATCTTTAGGTATTGATTTTGGCACATCGGGAGCGCGAGCGATTGCTATTGATTCTAGCAGAAATATCATCGCTGAGGTTCATTATCCCTTCACTAATGCCAATTTTCAGGATTGGCAAAAGGCCCTATTTTATTTATTGGATAATCTAGGGGATTCGGTGCGTTCAGAACTTAAATCGATCGCTATTAATGGTACTTCCTCGACGGTGTTATTATGTGATAATTGGGGTAATCCTCTTTCTGAGGCAATATTATACAATGACGCGCGAGGAATTGCGTTTTTAGAAGCAATTAAAGCTATAGCACCCCCTCATCATCCTGTGATTAGTGCCACCTCTAGTTTAGCCAAATTACTTTGGTGGAGTGAACAAGAAATTTTTTCGCAAGCGCGTTATTTTCTCTCGCAAGCGGATTGGTTAGCATTTCTCCTGCACGGTAAACTGGGAATTAGTGATTATCACAATGCCTTAAAGTTAGGTTATGATCTCGAAAATCTCTGTTATCCCGATTGGTTAGAGAATTTACCGATGTTTAATTTGTTACCGCAAATTTTTCCACCGGGTACAGCGATCGATACTATTAAACCAGATTTAGTGACTCGTTTTGCTATCCCGAAAGATTGTTTAATTTATACGGGAACCACCGACAGCATAGCGGCATTTTTGGCCAGTGGTGCTAATTCTTTAGGGGATGCGGTGACATCTTTAGGTTCAACTTTAGTTTTAAAATTATTAAGTAGCCAGAAAGTTGATAATAGTAACTATGGCATCTATAGTCATCGTTTAGGAAATTTGTGGTTAACTGGTGGGGCATCTAATACGGGGGGAGCAGTGTTAAAGAAGTTTTTTTCTCATGAAGAATTGAGAAATTATAGTTTAGCAATAGATGGACAAAAAGAAAGTCATTTAGATTATTATCCCCTCCTAAAAGCGGGCGAGCGCTTTCCCATTAATGATCCTTTTTTACCCGCAAAACTGACTCCTCGCCCCGATAATCCTTTAGAATTTTTGCATGGTTTACTAGAAAGTATTGCCCGCATTGAAGCTTTAGGTTATCAGCGTTTACAGGAATTGGGGGCCAATAAATTAGAGCGAGTTTATAGTGCGGGTGGTGGGGCAAAAAATCCGACTTGGAGAATAATTCGTCAGCGTCATTTAGGGGTTCCCGTGCTTTTATCTCAACAGGATCAAGCAGCCTATGGTACTGCCTTATTAGCACAGCAATCGGTTACGCTATTGAAATAATCTCATAACGGAGTCGGTCGTCAGGAGTCAGTATTCAGGAGATAGGGTGATAGGGTGATAGGGATTTGGGGGTTTAAGGTGTTGAGGTGTTAGAGTTTTAGTTGAAATTCCCCCACTTCCCCACTTCCCCACTTCCCCACTTCCCCACTTATCCACTACCCCACTTCCCCACTTCTCCACTTCCCCACTTCCCCACACCCTTCGTTAATTAACCATAATAGGGTGGCTCATTACCCAGTTTCCATTTGATATTACAGCCTAAACTGGGTTTTTGGTCCGTCGGCACTGGTTGACCAGTTAAAACCTTGTCAATAGCGGCCCGGAGATCTTTGCCTGTCACTGGTACACCATTACTAGGACGACTATCATCCAATTGACCGCGATAGACTAGAATGCGCTGACTATCAAAGAGGAAAAAATCGGGAGTACAGGCTGCCGTGTAAGCTTTCGCCACTTCTTGGCTTTCGTCATAGCATAAATTGAATTTAAAGTCAAGAGTTATCGCCATTTTTTTCAAATTTTCTGGCGAATCATCGGGATATTTCTCCACATCATTAGAACTAATTGCGAGGATGCCGAGATTAGTGTTAGCATAATCGCGACCTAGACGGGTAAGTTCTTCTTGAATGTGTTTAACAAAGGGACAATGTTCACAGAGAAAGATGACTAACAGAGCGGTTTTAGCCGCAAAGCTGTCCAGAGAGATAGTTTCACCCGAAACCACATCAGGTAAGGCAAAACTGGGAGCTTTTGTCCCCAAATCTAACATTGTGGACTCGGTGCGTGCCATAAAGTTTCTACTCTTTTCTATAGGGAGGACTGAGATTTTTATAGCATTTCATGCTTCATCGCGCAAATTTAACGCCTTAATCAGTAAACAGTAATCAGTAATCAGTTATCAGTTATCAGTGAACTGATAAGCCATTGACCTATCTAAATTGCTGGTTAGAGCTGCATGGAAATGGGGAAGTAGGGAAGTGGGGAGATGAGAGAAAAAAAGCTGATAACTGAAAACTCACGTCTGAAAACTGATAACTGATAACTGCCATAATTTACTGAAACTGATTTGACCAATTTTCGATTACACGCTGACTTTCGCGAGCAATAACTAAAGCATTATCGGGGACATTTCTAGTGATAGTTGAACCAGCGGCCACAGTGACATTTTTTCCTAATTCTAGAGGAGCCACTAAAACACTATTTGCACCAGTTTTTGTGCCACTGCCGATCATAGTTTGATGTTTTTTCACACCATCGTAATTGGCAGTGATTGTTCCCGCACCAACGTTAACTTTTTCCCCTAAAGTGGCATCTCCCAGATAGGATAAATGGGCAATATTGGTTTTATTTCCGATGTCACTTTTTTTAATTTCAACAAAATTACCGACTCGACAATTAGCCCCAATTTTCGCTTCTCCGCGCAAATGAGCATAGGGACCGATGCGACAACCAGAATCCACCTGACTATCAGAAATAACTGAAAACAAGACCGTTACATCGCTGCCTATGCGACTATTTTCGATTAAACTCCCCGGACCTATACGACAACCAGAAGCGATTATCGTCTCACCGCGCAAATGGGTTTGGGGTTCAATAATCACATCGGCACTGAGGGTGACAGTATCCTCAATGGTGACACTATCGGGGTCAATAATGGTGACTCCGGCGGCCATCCAATCATCTTTGACTCTAGTTTGCAGGATATCATAGGCGGCGGCCAATTGTTTGCGATCGTTAATGCCGCTAATTTCTAAACAATCCTCCACATCCACAGCCATGACGGGATCGAGAAAATTGACCACATCCGTGAGATAATACTCACCCTGATCGTTATTGGGGGTTAAATTAGGCAGTATCGCCGCTAATTTTAACCAATTAAAGCAGTATATACCCCCATTAATCCGGTGGTTTTGTCTTTGGGCATCGGTACAGTCTCTTTCTTCGACAATCTGCTTAACGAGATTATTGCTATCACAAAAAACTCGACCGTAACCTTTCGGGTTAGGGAGGTTAGCAGTTAGGAGGGTGGCAGCGTTACCATGGTTTTTATGAATCTGGAGAAGATTTTGCAAGGTTTCGGGACGCAACAGGGGAACATCGCCATTTAAGACCAACAAATCCCCCTGAAAATCCTCTAAATGGGGGATTAACTGCTGAATAGCATGGCCAGTGCCTAACTGTTCCTTTTGTTCGACAAATTCGATATCCACAAGATGCTGTAGAGTATTTCGCACCTGTTGCCCTTGATAACCGATAATTACCAGTTTTCGCCGGGGATGTAAGGATTCGCTGACATTAAGGACTCGTTCCACTAGCGATCGACTGCCGAGGGGATGTAAAACTTTCGGAAGGCTGGACTTCATTCGGGTTCCCTTACCCGCTGCTAAAATTGCTACCGCTACCATGGTCATGCTTGCCAATATGGTTCGCGACTGAGTATATCGCACTCCGATCCCCTTGGTTGCAAGAATTTTTTCCCTCTTTGATCCTGTGCCAGTTGAGAAACTACCATAAAAAGGTTTTCTTTAAGACATTGTTAAGGTACAATACACAAATTGAAACAATTGAACATAATTAGCACTCTATAGATACCGCTATGACAAATGTACTAACGAAGGAATCCTCCGCCATGAAACAGATTCGCACCACCTACCAAGCTGACCAACAGGTTAAATATCTCCATTTAGAAGCGGAAATCGAGGTACTGCTGCAACAACTGCAAAACCTCAAGCGCAAAAATCAAGAGAATCAAAACCTAAATTAAAGAAAATTTCCCTAAGAATTCTCAAATCCCACCCTCTGATCGGCGAGAAGGTGGGAAAATGTTTTTTGAGAATTCCAGATAGGTGTAGATTAATGATCAATTTTGCCTTACAGCAAGCCTTCGCCCGTCGTCATGCCCTGAAAGTGATCAGTGGGTTAAATAATTTTGATCGCTCGCAGGTTCTCTCAGTAGTTAAAGCTGCCACGGCCGGAGGAGCAACCTTTGTCGATATTGCCGCTAATGCTGACCTAATTCGGGCGGTAAAAGCCTTGACAAATTTACCCGTATGTGTATCGGCCGTCGAGCCAGAATTGTTGGTGATGGCAGTGGACGCGGGAGCCGATTTAATTGAGATCGGTAATTTCGATAGTTTTTATGCTCAAGGACGCATTTTTGAAGCGGCGGAAGTTTTAGCCCTAACCCGTCAAACTCGCAACTTACTGCCCGAAATTACCCTGTCTGTGACAGTTCCCCATCTCCTACCCCTCGATCAACAGGTGAGACTAGCGGAAGCTTTAGTTAGTCAGGGTGCTGACATTATTCAAACCGAAGGCGGCACTAGCAGTCAACCCCGTCACGCCGGCATTTTGGGACTGATTGAAAAAGCTGCCCCGACTTTAGCGGCAGCCCACGCTATTTCCCACGCAGTTAAGGTTCCCATCCTCTGCGCTTCTGGTTTATCCATCGTCACTGCACCTATGGCGATCGCTGCTGGAGCGGCTGGTATCGGTGTTGGTTCGGCGATCAATCAATTGGATAATGAAGTAGCTATGGTGGCAGCTGTGCGCGGTTTAGTCGAATCTCTGCAAGCACAACCGGTCTATGTTGGCAACTAGAACAATTTTTGTCTAGATACGGCGGAGAAGGGGCTGTTTTCCCTTCTCTTTTTTCCTTTGTAATCAGTCATCAGGAGTCGGTCGGCAGCTTTATTCTCCCCACACCCCAATTCATAATTCCCACACCGGACACCCTACGAAAAACTTTTTTAGCAAACTCTAGATAGTCAACCGCTTACCTCATCATTGAGATAACGGCTCTTCTCGATTTTGTGTAATAAGTGTAACTTATATAAGTGCCTAAGCAAAATTAATTACACATATCTAACCCCCCCTTGCCTTTTGCCTTTCTTCACTAGGAAATTTATTTTGTACGACTACTTAGTAGAGATCGATCTTTGTGTCCTTTGTGTCTCTGTGGTTCGTTCCACTCACTCGCCCACAACACTATATCTTAGAATACATTTTACCCACCAAACCGGGGAGAGCCAGATAACTGCTATAAATTTTTTCATTATGTTTGATTGATTGAAAAAAATCGACAATGGGACGAGGATAATTAACCCCTAACATCACCCCATAACGCTTTTGTTCCTCATGAGATAATTTATAAGGTTCGTGAATTTTATCGCCTTTTATTAGGGCTAATTCGGGCAACCAGTGACGTAAATAATCACCTTTGGGATCATAATCTTTCGACTGTTTCGGGATATTAAAATAACGAAACGCTCGCGCATCATTGCCGACACCAGCAGTGTAATTCCAATTACCCCAATTGCTACAAACATCATAATCAATTAATAATGACTCGAACCATTCTGCTCCCATGCGCCAATCAATACCGAGATTTTTGGTCAGAAAACTAGCGACATTTTGCCGGCCACGATTTGACATAAATCCTGTAGCGGCTAACTCTCTCATATTAGCATCTACAAGGGGATAACCGGTTTTTCCCTCACACCAAAGATTAAAGCTTTGCCAGTCTTCTAACCAGGGTAAGTTAAGTTCTTGCAAACCAGATTTATAGAAGATTTTATTCCCGTGCTTACTGCAAATCAATCGGAAAAAATCTCGCCATAATAATTCAAAAATCAGCCAATAGGTAGAGTCATTTTTCACTCTTGTTTGCTCATATTTTTTTACTTCCTCATAGATATAACGGGGGGAAAGACAGCCAAAACTTAACCAAGCTGAGAATTTTGAGGAATAATTAGTCCCTAACATTTCATTACGGGTTTCCTTATAGGTTTTTAAGGACTCACTATCCCAAATATATTCTTTAACCCGTGATTTTCCTGCCATTTCACCTCCTTGAAACGACAAAATACCTCGCCGGTCTAGAATGGGTTCTGTTAAGCCTAAATCATTAAAATTAGGGAGGGTTCCCCAATCTATGTTAGGCAATTTTGTCAACTTTCTCGGACTGGGATAAGTTGTTCTTATTTCCCAATGACGTTCTACTTGTTTACGAAAATTAGTAAATAATTCCGGCAGTTGATTAAGGGCAAAAGGTAAGTCATCAGGATGGTATAAGGTGGCTGTCCAAAAAGTTTTTATCTGCACGGGAAACTCAGATAAAGCCTTATCAACAGCTTTTTCTACCGCTAATTCCTCTGCTGTCACCTCTTGATGATAATAAACCCTAGCTATCTGCAATTCTTGAACTAATTGCGGGATAATTTCTTCGGGTTTTCCTCGTCGGATAATTAAATTACTGCCTAAACCTTCTAGAGATTGTCGTAAATTTGCTACGCTTTCTAATAAAAATTTGGCGCGGAACTTGCCAGTTTTTGGAAACCCGTAGGAAGTAAAACCAAATTGACGCTCATCAAAACAATAGAAGGGAATTATCTCTAATTGTTCTTGAATGGCTTGATAAATTGCCTCGTGATCGTGAACCCGTAGATCGTTGCGATACCAAATTAAAACCCGCATTTAACATCAATTAAAAGTCGATAAGTAAGTGGTTCTAGTTAAATAGAAAAGAGATTTTGGGTTCGATCCCCTCTTAATTCCCCCTTGATAAGGGGGGTGCCGATCCCCCCTGCCCCCCTTGATCAGCTGTCCTTTAGTCACATCTTTCTTAACATTTCAAACCCTTGTAGCACAAGGCTTTCAAGACTCGGTTAACAATTTGTAATATTGCTTGTTGACACCCTTACTGACAAACAAAAAACTGAAATCAAGTCAGGATAAGGGTTGGAGTGCTTACTGCAAAAATTGTTAAGAAAGATCCCTATAATGGATAGCTTGATAAGGGGGGTGCCTGAAAATTTTCAACACCTACCTAATTAACTAATAAATAGTAACTAGGATGGGATTTAATTATCTTTTGCCGTAGTAATCACCATAGTAACTATAATTGTGGTCTTTCCGACTAACATTATTAGCCACTAAACCTAATACGGAAATATGGGATAGTCTCAGGTCTTCGAGCAGATTTTTCAGGGCAAAGCGATCGGTTTTGCCCAGTTTGGTGACGAGAATCAGTCCAGTGGCCATGGCGGCGAGAATTTTGGCATCGGCAAAGGCGGCAAGCGGTGGTAAATCGTAGATAATTAGATCGAATGCGTGATCTTGCTGTAATTGCAAAATAATTTCCTGCATTCTCTGGGAAGAAAGCAAGCGGGTTGGGTCTGGGGGAATTGAACCCGCAGTAAGAATTGATAAATTCTCGTAGCAGGGTAGGGATTGAATTGCCTCGTTCCAATCGAGACCCTCGGCAATGACATTACTAAGGCCGTGGTTGTTATCGAGATTAAGTCGATGGTGAATCTGAGGTCGTCGCAGGTCGGCATCCACCACCAAGACTTTTTGTCCCATACTAGCGGCGGCCTTAGCGATATTTATTGCCATGGTGGTTTTACCATCTCCCGGTGACACAGAACTAATTACAAGGGACTTGAGGGGGGAATCGGAACCGAGGAGGCGAATATTGGTGTTAAGAGTGCGGAAAGCTTCCGAAAAAGGGGAGAAATTATAGTGGGAAGGGTTTTCGTAGACCGATTTTGGGGTAGTGTTAGGGACAGTAATTCTGCGATCACCGACTGTTAACTGGGGTAGGGCAGCGGTGATCACCTTTTCGAGCATGCCAAGGTCTTTTTGCCAGGGAATTGCGCCTAAAAGGGGTAGATTAGCATCTTCTTTTAGTTCGTCTGCACTATGATGAACGGGGTCTAATCTTTCAGCCAAAAAGGCCGCCCCTAGTCCTAATACAAGGCCACCGATTACCCCTAAAGCCAGATTTCGCACAGGTTTAGGGGAAACGAGTTCTTCTTCCACTTGTGGTGGGGCAATTAGTTGCCAAGGAACGACCTGTTGTGCCACCTTGAGTTGGAGTTTTTGTTGTTCCTCCAGAAAACGGCCGAGACTGGTGGTGGCGATTTCCAATTCTCGCTGCAAATCCGTATAACGACGAGCTAAAACCGCCAGATTTTTGACCGATGCTTTTTGTTGTTCGAGGGCTTGGGCAAGGGATTTGACTTTAATTTCTAGGGTTTGGCGAGTGTTCGCGGCTTCTACCAATTGCTCGGTTAATTCTACCCGCAGAGTGCTTTGTGACACCAAACCGGGGGAGTCACCCACTGTCTGGGGCAGTTTTTCCCCTAGGGTTCTCTGGGCTTCGTTTTGCAGTAGGGGCAGTAAATTAGCCCGTTTTTCCTCTAGGGTGGCGATTATCGGGCTATCTTTGGCGAAAACTGCCGATTGTTTCGCCAGTTCCACTTCCACTTCCTGCAGCTGCTTGAGCAAATCTTGATAACCGGGAGATTCACTGAGATAAGTAGCGACAATTGCTTGATTAGGGGCTAATCCCACCTGTTGCTGTAAAGCTTGATAGCGAGAGTTAATTTCGTTAAGGGCGACTTGGGCTGCCTGATAATCTTGTTCGGTAGTGGTTAACTGTTCTGATAAACGAGTCGCTTCTTTATCAGGATCGAGGAAATTGTATTGCTGCCGGAATTGCTGCATTTGTTTTTGTAGAGTATTGACTCGTTCTCGCAGCACGGGCAATTGTGCATTGACGAAATCTAACCCTTGATTAATTTCGGTCTTCCGTTCCTGAGAACTATAGTTTAGGTAGTGACTAGCCAAATTGTTTAAAACCAGGTTGATTTTTTCCGGTTCCGCATCTTGATAGGAAATTTCTAAAACTTTCGTCTCTTTTTGTTGACTAATTTTGAGATCAGATGTGCCAGTTTTACTAATTAAATCGCTGTAGGTAAAGTCGGGATATTTAGGAGTTATTTTACTAAGGATGGGGTTAAGGAGTTGAGGACTTTTCAGGACGGCGATTTGGGTTTCATAATCGATGTTCTCTCCACCCAACTGAGGCAGGATATCTTGGGCTGCCAGTTTGAGAGAATTTTTATTTTCCTCAATCGGTTGACCGATGAGCAGCAGGAATCTACCTTCATAGATAGGGGTTTTTAAGAAAGTCCAAGCAGCGATCGCTCCTGTCACCCCTAGGGTGATGCCGGCGATTAACCACCAGCGATGCTTGACGACAGAAAAAACTTGGCGCAGGTTGAGTTCATCTTCTTCCTGTGCCACGGAGGAGATAAAAGCAGCCTGAGTGAAAACTGGTAGATTTCCTTGGCTTTGGGTTTTCAAAGCCCCGTTTTGTTGGTTGTTCATCGTCCCGTTTTGTTGGTTGTTCATCATTAATCGAATAGTCAAGGGATAACTTTATTAAAAGATTTTGCGGTAGCAATCTGGCTCGATCAGTCACCGCTCAATCATAACACCGTGCTACGATGATAACCCTAGTTTTTCCAGAACCGCTAATTTTTGTCCCGCCTCGTCTTATAGTCAAGCTTGCTGATAAGCTGTTGACTATCTAAATTACTCATCAAGACTGCACCAGAGTTGGGATAAGGGAGCAGGGAAAGGAAGTTTGAGCATTTGTACTAAAATTTCCAATACGCAGCTTAAATTCAGAATAGCTTAATCTTGACAACAGATCAGAAAATCCATAGGTAGCTATTCTAAACTCAGGAATACGGTGGATTTAGGCTCAGTCTGGTAGAGCTTCTCAGTGGAAAGGTTTATGCAATAAGGATTTGTCTGTGCCAGATGGATAGAGGAGCCGCAGTAAATAGTTAATCGGTTAGATGACCAAGAATTTTTTCAGAGTAAAGGGGTAAAATTAGGATAAGGAGAGAGAATTAACAGACAGTGCCCAGAAAAATAGTTTATTCATGCCTAAAAACAGCTTTTAAACCAGTAAAGGCTGTTTATTTAGTCAATATGCTTAATTTTCAAGACAGTTGCTCAACTATGGCGTTTCTCGCACCCGTGTGGATCGATCAAATAAACCCTTTGCTAATTAAGCTTTTCAGCATCGATAATGTACGCCTTGTGAACAGAAAACGTAGATTTGAGAATTACCGAAACTACAATCCTGGGTTGACAAGGAGGCTGAAATCGATTAAACTTAGGAGCGGATCGTCTGTATCACTGGTGTAAAGTAAAAAATTAAAATACAATCACCAGAAAAGTATGCCTAAATTGCTTGATAACTTGACCTATCTGTCGAGCATTATTCAGCAAGATATGGAGTTAGATTTGACAGTTTTCTGGGGTCAAAAAAATTTAAATTAGTAAGGACAAAAGCAGGAGAAGATAAAAATTATCGAGATATGTATGAGAAATTTAAGCACAAATCTACAACTACCACTATCTTATTTAGAGTAGATGTGCAGTTCTAAATACTTTAATTATTTTCATACGAAGGAAGAAATCAAAAAAGTTTATTCACTATGGACTTAGTAGCATCTCTAGAGCAACGAAAAAGATGAAGAAAACTCCCTTAAAACTGACAGAACGTTTAATTCGAGATGCGACGGGTTCTCTTGGTTTAAGAGTTGCTTTTGTGGCTCTTAGTTTTCTAACCAGTATTATTCTAGCTCGCCAGCTCGGCAAAAGTGGCTTTGGGGTTTATACCTACGCGATGACTTGGCCGCTTTTGCTAGGCATTCCTGCGACTCTGGGCTTTAATGACTTATTAGTCAGAGAAGTGGCTATCTATAGCAGTCAGTCAGCTTGGGGATTAATGCGTGGTTTATTGCAATGGGCAAATGCAATTGTCTTAATATTTTCTACCCTAATTGCATTAGTTACTATTGTTATTTTTTGGAATCTAGAACAAGTCGGTGAACCAGGTTTATTACCCTCCCTGTGTTTAGCGATGATTTCCTTACCAATTGTCTCTTTAACCAGCTTGAGACTAGCGACGATGCAGGGTTTACACCGAGTGGTTTTAGGGCAAATGCCAGAGGATCTACTATCTCCTTTAATTTTTATTATTCTGACGATTTCTAGTTACTGGTTTCTTAGAAATCAAGAAAATATCACCGTCTGGGTGGTGGGCTTAAAATTGATAGCTCTTGGCACTACTTTTGTTGCTGGTGTGGTATTATTAGTCAGAGTGCTTCCCCAAGAGGTTAAAAAGGCTAAACCTGAGTACAGAATTTTGACTTGGCTGAAGGATAGCTTGCCATTTATTTTGTTGGGAGGACTAGTGCTGATTAACTCGCGTATCGATATGTTGATGCTTAGTGCCTTTAAGGGTGCAGGTGCTGTGGGAGTTTACGCAGTAGCCAATCGAGTGACTTCTCTGATTGTTTTTGGCTTGGGAATCTTGAATAATGTCCTTTCGCCAACTTTTGCGACACTTTATGCGGAGGGGAAACGGGAAGAATTGCAAAAGATGGTTACTCATAGCACACGTTTAATTAGCTTGTTTGCTCTAGTCATGACTTTGGGATTGATTACATTGAGATACTGGGTTTTACAGATTTTCGGTGCTGAGTTTATACAGGGACAAACAGCTTTGATAATTTTAAGTATTGGCTATCTGGTTAATGCTCTGACGGGTTCCGTTGGTATATTGCTTTATATGACGCGCCATACTAAACTTATTTCGGCAACTACGGCCTTTGCCGCTTTGTTAAATGTGTGTCTTAACTGGCTACTAATACCGAAGTGGGGGGTAAATGGGGCAGCCACTGCCACCACAATTTCCATGATTGCGAGTAGTGTTATCTGTGCTGTCTGGGTACGCCAAAAATTGGGAATCAAGTCCACGGTCATTTAAGTATTTGGCTCTTCTCGACTTTGTGTGATAATTTTTGCTTATAGAATCGTGAAATATTTACCTGGAAAGACTTTTAGGACTATTTTGCTGAAGAAACTATCAGTATAGACCCTGTTTTCACACAGAAACCAGAAGAGCCAGTATTTGCATTTCGGTGTTATCATGGAAAGCCTACTTAAGGAGATATGATGAGCGAAAATGAGATTAACTTAGTTAAAATAGTAACCTTTGCCTGGCTTTTATTTTGGGCTTTTTTGTCTGCCAAGAATATAATATTTAAGCGCTATTACTCTGCCTACTTAGTAATTATCATTAGTTTTCTATTTTTTGGTGTGCCGTTGTTATTAGATGTAGTAATCGGTGAACCTAAGTACAGTTTTTTCGCTGGACTTGATAATCTAAGAGTGGCTGTTAGGGATGAAACAACCCTTTTAGTTTACTGCCTGTACATTGCTATCGTGCCAGTAATATTGTGGTACAATGGAATACCTAAAGATAAGGAGAATCATGGGAGATTATTAGTCAATAATCAAACATTTTTAGTTAACTTAGCTGGTTTCGGCAATAGGTATAAGCTCGGTAAACAATTTAAGTTATTAATCATACTTATTGGTTACTTTATTTTATTCTTACCTATCATTCTTTGGGCATTTAGTCCTAATCCAGGTGTCTACAGTACTTACGGAGTAAAAGGTGTTAGTATGTTGTCGGAAGCAGAGGACAAATTTCATGATTTTATACATCTTTCTTCTGTACTTAGTTTGGGTGGACTAATAACAATAATTGCCCTGCAAAAAAATAAAAATTTGTCATTAATGAATTTGTATTTTTGGGCAAGTGTTTTAATACCAACATTCATATCAGTATGGCTTAACGGCAAGCGATATATTATTGCTTTCGTGATTTTTGCTTTGATTCTGATTTTACTGTTAAAAAAAGCTTTTAGTAGAGTAAAAATCTTAGTATTTTTCTTGGGTTTATTATTGGCTTTTGGCATTTTTTCCTATTCTTATCAAACTTCCTTGGTCAGGAGTGTAGCCACAAAGCAAGTCTATGAAATATCCCGTTTTGACTATTCTAGAGACCCTATGCTTAAACTGTCTATTTATTCAGAATTAAATCCTGATAAACTTAAGATACTGGATCATCGACTTCAGACAGTTTATCATGCTTTAATTTTACATATTCCTCGCTTTTTGTGGCCAGGTAAGCCCCTTCCTTATGATTACCAAGTATATATAACAGCGGCCTCATTTAACATATCCCCTAAAGATATTAATATTCGCTCCTTCGCTCTAACAGGGACTTGGATTGCGGAATCCTTGTCTAATTTTGGTTGGGTAGGAGCGTTTATCGGTCCGATGACACTTGCATTAGTGTGTAGATTTGGAGATTCTACAAGAAATAATTTCTTGATTATTTTTACTTCTTTTCTTGCTCTGAATTTAATATCATTAAGCCTAGGCTATACCGTTCTTTTTTTGATTATTTGGTTGATATTTTTAACCAGAGAATACTACACAAAAAAATACAAGAAATACAAAGGACATAAAATATGAATTCGCCAACTCAAAAATGAAACGCATCAACCTCAAGAGTTGACAGAGAAAAGCTGATCAGGCGCTGTCTGATCATCAACAAAAACAAATCAGACCCAAAAACGAAGCCCCCAACATCCTAACATGGAACAAAGAAACTTGCTCTACCAACTTAGTCAAGAGGGAAATTTATCTCAACGGCAAATAGCCCTCTAGATCGGATGTCATCAAAGCACGATATCACGAAAATTAAGAAGGAATTAAAGTTCCCTCGGCTGCTATTTATCTGATACAGCACAAGCTGAAAGCGAGACGCGCACCAAAAATGCCAAACAACCATTTTAAAATGTCAGCGAGTCGGTCTTAGAGTTGCTTAAAAAAGGATTGAAAGATTATCATAGCCCCGAACGAATAGCAGGTCGTCTCAAAAGAGCCAGTCCAGAATCTCTCAGTCACGAAACCATCTATCAAGAGGTGGTTAGATATGTTTAATTAATTTTGCTTAGGTACTTAACTAATTTTAGCTGACGTTTGATAACTGATCACTGATTACTGATTTAAGGTCTTTGCAGGAAGATTAATTCTTCAACGGGGAGGAAATCATAGTATTGACCTTGATTAGCTAAAACTGCGATTAGATGGAGACGAGCATCGGGTTCAATGTGTAATCCTTCCCAGGGGACAGCAATCTCCAAACATTGATTAAAAGAAGCTTTGGCATTACTAGGAACTCGTTGCCAAGTAAAATATTCTTGAGCGACTTCTAACCAAGTAAATTCCGTGATTAAATTTATTCCTAGATGATGATGATAACCGTAATCGAGGGGCGATCGAGGGGGAATATCTGTTAGGGGAATTGGACTTTGCAGACGATGCACTTCGTCATAATACCAGTATAAATGCACTTCAGGCGGGATATCTTTGCCTAATTCCGCCCCCGGTTTCCAATCGAAACGCAGATAAAAATTGAGGTGATCCCAACCGAAAAAGAGCCTTTGTACTAAGGAAGTCCGGTGCATTGTACCACTAGCGCCGCCAATTTCGATCCGTCCAGCTTTATCCCAATCCTGTTCGTCACCAAAACCGTCGATAATGGGGTGAATGAAAGCCAGCGGACGATTACTTTGTTTATCTCCGTGTTCTTCCACCGGTTCGAGCAAATAGGAGGGAATTGGCTCATTTAAAGCTTGATAAAGAGCGATTAGGTGTTCGCGGAAAAGTTGGTCAAAAATTGCGTCATGATTAGAAGAATGGCCATAACCAAACCACCAAAACCAATCGGAACCCTCCGCTGCATACAATGCTTCCCACGCATCGGGGTTATTATCTTCCGTCGCTTCCGGGTGATTAGCGAGGGTTTGACGGGCTAAAATTAGATATTCCCAAGCTTTATTTTTAGCGGGATCGCCGATCCAAGTGGTAAAATTGGCATCGATCCAAGAGCCGCTATGAAGTTGATTGACAGGGATTTTAGCATTAGCCGGAAAGCGATCGAGATATTCCGAGACAGTGACTAATTCGATCGCTTGGTGGTCGCTTAAAAGTTGATAAAGGTTCTCTAGGAAGGGTAAACCGTCTTGATGATAGTTTTCCCAGCAGTTTTCGCCATCTAGCGCAATGGTAACTAACCAGGGTTTTTCTAGCGTCGTGGTTTTTGCGTTAGTTTTCAGTTGTTCGGCGATCGCTTCTAGGTGTTTAACTAAGTCTGTAGCGGCCTCTTGCGCTTTCATGCCACTATAGCTAAATCCGATCAGATCCGAGAGACGATGATCGCGGAAAACCATCGATAAATTGCCGTTGCTAGTTTCCAGAAGGTAGGGACGATAAAGCAATTCTGGTTCGCTAATATTGCCTTTTTCGTCGCGATGAAAGTAATGTCCCAGGGACCAACCTAACACCCCCTCATCGGAACATAACCACTGAAAACCCTGTTTAGCGACAGCGGGGAGAATTGCGGGACTAACGGATTGTTCCGAGGGCCAAAGTCCTCGAGGATGTTTATCAAAGCGATCAATATAGATTTGCCAAGCTTTCCGGAGATGGCGCGAAATATCTTCAGGATAGTGGAAATATTGGCGAGGAAGGGTCATATTCGGCACCGCTACCCGGCCGGCTTCCGAGTTGGCCAGCAGGGGTAAAATCGGATGGGTGTAGGGACTGGTAATGATTTCTAGTTGTCCGGTTTCCTGCATTAACCGATGTTGCGGCAAGATACGACGCAGAATTTGACGCTGTTTGGAGATAATTCGCTGGCGATCGCTTAAAGTAAAGTTTTTTCCCTGTTCTAACCAAGTAGCGATTTCTGGGTCACTGTGAAAGATAGGATCGATCCAAGCGAGGTTATGCCAAGCCAAAAGATCGCTATAATCTTGCAGATGCCAATGGTTAATACACCAACTATGACCGTTTTCTTGACGCTGTGCGTATAATTGGGCGTAACGGGGGTGCGGATCGATCAGGGTACGATGGTTAGCATCGAAAAAGTGTTCGAGGATAAAGTGTTTTTGTGCCAGGGTTAACTGCGCTTCTGGGGTGACGGTGAGAGCAAGATAGGGGTCTATAGCTAGTCCGTTGACGTAATCCTCTAATTGCAGGATTAAAGAGGGGACAAGGTTGACGGTTTGGTGTAATTTGGGAAAACGTTCTAGAATCAGGATTAAATCGAGATAATCTTTCACTCCATGCAGTCGCACCCAGGGTAAGCGATATTGTCCCGAAGCATCGGTGCTAGTTTGAGAGGATTTGTAGAGGGGTTGGTGTTGATGCCAAATAAAAGCGACGTACAGAGGATGGGTCATGATAATACCGAGAAAAAGTGCATATAACAGACTATTTAGCCGTTATTTAGATAATAATCGACAATAAAGCCCATTATAGATTCTTAAAAGTTAATTTCGGTCACTACCATAATCCTATCAACGGGTTTTGAGAGGGTATCGTCTCTTTGTATTTGTTAAAGGATCGGATTCTCCGGTGGTGAGTATTGGGAGTTCAATTGCCGCAATTCTTACTGACGACCGACTCCTTACCCCACAGTTAAGTAGATAGGCATTAAAAACTTTCAGATCCCCCCGCCTATCGGCACCCCCCTTATCAAGGGGGGCAGGGGAGATCGAACCTAAAATCCCTTTTTAATTTAATTATAACCAGCTACTTAACTTTACCTTTGTCCAACTATTTAGGATAAGCTGGAATTATCGAAACCGTAGAAATAATAGATAAAATGAGTAATCTCCTCTGGCCGCGTTTTCTCAAGAAAGCTTACCGTCAAGAACCAATAACTAGCTTTATCTTTACCGCAGCGGCAGTAGATGTCATCATCGGGGTTCTAGGACAAAGATGGACACTGCTATCTTTAGGGGCAACGATTATGGCGATCGCTATATTCGCTAGGTGGCAACAGAGCCAAAAAACCGAGCAAATCAACAAAGAAGAAGCGGCGAGATACTATTTACCGCCCCAATCAGGTCAAGTAGCTTTACCAAACCTGAAAAACGAAAAAAATCGACCTTCTTAGCTCAAAAATCCCACCTTGCTTGGCAATCAATCCCCTCAAAGGCTAGAATCTATAGCACCGTTCATTTGTTAATATTCAAGTAAATTTATGAAATTCCGATTTACGGGTGGGGAGAAACTTGTCGGGGCAATTGTGGTCAGTGTTCTAACCACGCTGACAATCGGGCAACATCAACTTAGTCATGCCCAAAGTCCTATTGCCCCCCCTAAACCCGCAGCTGAAAGTGGCGAAAAAACTCCAGAAACTATCCTAGTAGAAGGTTTAGGCAGACTTACCCTCGCTAAAACCTTAGAAGGGCAACAATCCACTCCTAATGCGGTGATTTTCAGCCCCGATAACCAATTGGTTCTCGCTGGCGGTAGTGATACGGATCCTCTCCTGAGAATTTGGTCGGTAAAAACAGGGCAAAAAGTCTCCCAAACTCGCGCCCAAAGAACCAGCGTCAAAGCTTTAGCTATTAGTCCTAACGAAAGATTATTAGTTAGTAGCGGTTTAGATGGTTCTATTAATTTTTGGAATCTGGTGGAAGGCAAGTATTTAGGAGTTGCCCTCGAACACGGCAATACTGTCCTCGCCCTCACCGTTACTCCCGATGGTAAAACGTTAATTAGTGGTGGTTTGGAAGGAATTCGCCTCTGGACAGTGCAACCCCCCCGTCGTCCCCTCTATCGTTTAAATTGGGTGGGTAATTTTGTTTATTCCCTAGGGATGAAATCCGATGGTGTCACCCTTGCTAGTGGTCATGAAGACGGTGAGGTACATTTTTGGGACATCCGCGAGGGCAAATTTTTATCGAAATTTGCTGCCCATCCCCAAGCGGTTAGCCAGCTTTTATACACTCCCGACGGTAAAAATTTAATTACGGGTAGTTTAGACCGCACGATTAAAATCTGGGATACGAGCAATAATCAGTTATTATTTACCCTCATCGGTCATACGGCCCGAATCCGTTCCCTCGCACTCCATCCTAACGGACAAATTCTCGCTAGTGCTAGTAATGACGGTGTGCGTTTATGGGATGTGACCACGGGTAAACAATTGGCCTGGTTTGATAATAATTCCGACTGGGTGGAATCCCTAGCTTTTAGTCCCGATGGGCAGTATTTGGCTAGTGGTAATTATGATTTTAAAATTCGCCTCTGGCAATTCGTCCGTTAGGTAAAAATGCCTCCATTTAGCCTTTAAACACTTCTAGAAAAGCTGATTTCGCCGCTGCCTGTTCCGCTGCTTTTTTGCTTCTGCCAGTTCCCACTCCTAATTTTTGCTCATTTAACCACACTTCCGCACAAAAACGCTCTTGATCTAAACCATTGATTTCTTTAACTAAATATTGCGGCAGTTTTTTGTATTTTGCTTGTGTCCACTCCTGCAAGGCATCCTTATAATTCTGTCGGGCCGGATCTCGACGAATTTCGGCCGCTTTTTCCCGCAGTGGTTCATCTAACCAAGAACGCACTAAAACCATCGTCTTTGTACTAAGATATAAAGCTCCCAAGACCGCCTCAAAAGCGTCTGCTAGTCGGGAAATTCGCCCCGCTTGATCAATACTCGTACTACTTGACACCAACAAATAACGCTCGAAACCGTAGCGATCCGCAAATTCCGCCAGAGTGCGATCGCTAACCATCATCGATCGCAGCGCGGCAAATTCTCCCACGAGTGCCTCTGGATAGGTTTCTAACAATACCTCCGCCGCCACGAGTCTTACCACAGAATCGCCCACAAATTCCAATTGTTCATAATTCTTATCACGGGAAACACTGGGATGAGTTAGAGCTAAATCCAATAAATCCCACCTGACGGGGACATCAGCTGATAAACCCAGCTTTTCCACTAGGGTTTTTAATTGTTTTTGGCGACGCGGATCACTTAAGGACATGGGAGCGGGAATTATAAATTATGAATTATAAATTATGAATTATGAAGTGGGGAGATTTTTTTCAATGATCAGTAAAAAGTAAAAAGTAAAAAGTAAAAAGTAAACAGTGAACTGGTAACAAAGGCCGAATCTAAAACCTAATTTGTTAAGCTAAAAGCTTTGATGTACTTAGTTTCTACCCTTCTTTTTAGGTAGGAGATTTGCCAGATTCTTTTTTGGAGCCTTTGCCTTTTGCCTTCAGTAACTGATCACTGATTACTGATTACTGATTACTGATTACTGATAAAGGAGAGAGTCAGACATAAGCCGAATTCTGTATTTTCCAACAGCAGTAAAATTGCTTTTACCTTTGTTGGAATAGAGGTTATCTATCTGGGATAATTGTTACCAATTACCTCAAGCGGTTCCTAAAAACGGGACAGGAAAAAGACCAACCTTTGTCCCTCCACCTTGCTCCCCACCGGGGTTTACCGAGCCAGTACCTCTCGATACTGCTGGTGCGCTCTTACCGCACCTTTGCACCCTTACCCCCAATCAGTTATCAGTTATCAGTTATCAGTGATCAGTGATCAGTTATCAGTGGAAAGTTATCAGTGGAAAGTTATTAGTTATCAGTGAATTTACTTTCGTTACTGTTTACTGATCACTGTTTACTGGACGGCTACGCCGTGCCTTTGGCAACACTGAAAAAAGGGGGCGGTATTTTTCTGTGGCACTATCCTCACGCTCGCGCGCACTGGACGTTATCCAGCAAGTGTGGTCTTTCGGGAGTTCGGACTTTCCTCGGAATCATTGATAAAATGATTCCGCAACCTCTAGACCAACTCTCTCCTATTCTCTAGTTTGACATACCAGAGACTCGATCGCTCATATATCCTAGTCAATAATCAGTGTTGCCAAAGGCACGGCGTAGCCGTCCAGTAAACAGTAAACAGTGAACAGTGAAAAGACAGTAGGAAACTGCTATTTAATACTGCTCGCTTAATAGACCTCTTGTAAAAATCAAAAATTGTTGTTAGGGTTAGGAGTCAGTAGCCAGTAGTCAGTAGTCAGGAGAATTAAGAATGAATAATAATCAGTTACATGGTCTATTTACAGACTTTATGCCATTTAATCCTTATTTTTGCCATTTTTGAACCCTGAAAAATTAATTATGCAAGAGGTTTAATACATAAGTACCTAAGCAAAATTAATTACACATTTCGATAAAGCTTTTGCCTCTTGCCTATTGCCTCTTCCCTATCTTCACTAGGAAATTTATTTTGCAAGACTACTTACTGCTCACTTAAAACTCAAATCTGATAACTGATAACTGATAACTGGTAACTGGTAACTGATAACTGATAACTGATAACTGATAACTGCTCAATGTCGATCGCTCTCAACGTTAAGATCAAAGGTAATGGCTACCCGATCCTCTGTCTGCACGGTCATCCCGGTTCGGCTGGTAGTATGTATGTATTTACTGTTCATTTTTGCCAACGCTGGCAAACCCTGGCCCCGGATCTGCGCGGCTACGGTAAAAGTCGTTATCGCCGGGATTTTCAGCTAGAAGAACATCTAGAGGATTTAATCGAGCTGCTCGATCGCCAAAAAATCCAGCAATGTTTAATTCTCGGTTGGTCTTTGGGGGGTATAATCGCACTGGAATTAGTATTGCGGCATCCCGATCGCTTTCCCGGTTTAATTCTAGTGGCCTCGGCCGGACGGCCTTGGGGTAGTCATCCTCCCATCACCACCACGGATCTGATCTTGACGGGGATAGCGGCAATTCTCAATCAGATCAAACCAGGATGGCGTTGGAATATTGATACTTTTGCCCGTCGTTCCCTGTTTCAGTACCTTTTTTCACAACATCAAGCGATATCTTATAAATATCTCGCTCAAGATGCTGTTCCCGCCTACTTAGGCACTTCTCCAGCTGCTAATCGCGCTTTAAATCGGGCTTTAAAAAAAGGTTACAATTGTTTAAAATCTCTTGACAAAATCACAATTCCCTGCTTAGTTCTGGCAGGGGCAAATGATCGCCATATTACCAGTGCTTCGAGCCAAGAAACGGCCGAAAAACTAAAACTGTCTCAGTGGAAATGTTACCCAGACACGGCCCATCTGTTCCCCTGGGAAATCCCCGACTTAGTTTTAGGGGATATTGATGCTTGGTTAGCCGAGCATTTTAGCGATAAACTGGCAGAGTAAAGTGAAAACTACTGCCCTGGTCAGGGACACTATCCACCCAAATTTGACCATAGTGGGCGCGAATAATCTTGCGACAGACCGATAAACCGATGCCATAACCTTCTTTACCCTCATCCCGTTTGAGACGCACATGACCCTCAAAAATATGCTCTTGTTTTTCTTCGGGAATGCCGGGGCCGGTATCACTGATGCTTACCTGTACTTTTTGAGTAGTACGATGGAGAACAGAAAGGGTAATTGCGCCGCCGGGGGGGGTATATTTGATCCCATTCTCCAAGAGATTAATAATCACCTGTCGGATTAACTCCTCATCAGCATAGACGGGGGGCAGATCTTGGGGGATATCGCTTTGGAAAATTAAAGTCTTTTCTTGAAAAATATCGGTAAATTGAGACAAAATTTCCTGACAGAGGGCTTGCAGATAGAATTTACTTTGTTGGAGAGTGAATTGCGCCGCCATGCTCTTAGAAGCTTGTAGAATGTCCGTGATCAAACGGTTCATAATCCGGAACTGTTTGCGGGCCTGTTGGTGCAGTTGTTCTCGTAATTGCAGACTGCGCTCCGTATCTGGTTGATGATAGGCTAATTCGAGGGTTTCCACAGCGATGGAAGCAGCGGTGAGAGGACTGCGTAAATCGTGGGCTAACATAGCCAAAATTTGGTCTTTAAATTTTAATTGTTCTAATAATTCTTCCTTTTCCTGTTTAAGACGAAAAACCTCATCGGCAATGCGGATGAGTTCGCCCGAATGTTCCACCTCTTGACGTTGTTCATCCTCAGCGTGATGATTTTTGACCTCCTCTTTAATCGCTTTTTGCCAGCGTACCAACCATTTTTTAAACTGTTCCACCAGATTACTGCCTGCGAGAGTATGACGGGGGCCAGGGGCAATTTTGACGAGGGCCGGAGTAGCTACAAGGCGAAAATGTTCGACTAAATGAGGCTGCTGGCGAATTTCGATGATCTGTAGGTCAATTGGGTAATCAGACTTTAAAGACTGGAGATAGGCCTGAATTTGACGGATAATTTCTTGAGAACTGGGACGGTCATCAACAAATAGCAAAAGTTGAATCGAGAGAGGCGTTGTCGTCTCTCTCCCTAAAGCAGTCAGTGGCTCGTTAGATGGGAGCATCGGAAAATTAGTAAACCTAGGGATTGCGGAGATCGATCGATCGTTGATCGACTTTTATCATATTCTTTATTGTAGAAGCTTAAGATAGTATAAAATCTACTCAACCTAATCTTAAAGTTTTATTCCTTAATTCTAAGAAGAAATCCTATGGCTTTTGGCTATGTTGCCCTAGTTCTCCACGCGCATCTCCCTTTCGTCCGCCATCCCGAAAGCGATTACGTCCTCGAAGAAGAATGGTTATACGAAGCAATCACAGAAACCTACATCCCTCTCCTGCAAGTTTTTGAAGGTCTCAAGCGGGACGGTATCGATTTTAAAATGACCATGAGCATGACTCCGCCGTTGGTGTCGATGCTGCGGGATCCGTTACTGCAAGAGCGTTATGAAGAACACTTAGGTAAGTTAGAAGAATTAATTGCTAAAGAAATCGACCATAATCAACATAATGGCCATATTCGCTACTTAGCCGAATATTACGCTGAATCCTTCCAAAGTATCCGACAAACTTGGGAAAAATACGATGGAGATCTGGTCAAGGCATTTAAACAATTCCTCGACAGTAATAACCTAGAAATTATCACCTGTGGTGCGACTCATGGTTATATGCCCCTGATGAAAATGTACCCACAAGCGGTGTGGGCGCAAATTGAGGTGGCCTGTCAACACTACGAAGAAAATTTCGGTCGTCGTCCCAAGGGCATTTGGTTGCCGGAATGTGCCTACTACGAAGGGGTAGAAAGAATGTTAGCCGATGCGGGCATTCGTTACTTCCTCGTCGATGGCCACGGTATTCTCTACGGTCGTCCGCGCCCCCGTTACGGCAGTTATGCGCCTATTTTCACAGAAACCGGAGTGGCCGCTTTCGGTCGTGACCATGAATCTTCCCAACAGGTTTGGTCTTCCCAAGTCGGTTATCCGGGGGATATAGTTTATCGGGAATTCTATAAAGATTTGGGCTGGGAAGCGGAATACGAATATATTAAGCCCTATATCATGCCCAACGGTCAACGCAAGAATATAGGCATTAAATACCACAAAATTACTAGCCGGGACGGTGGTTTATCGGAAAAAGGACTTTATGACCCCTACTGGGCCAAAGAAAAAGCCGCCGAACACGCGGGCAATTTTATGTATAATCGCGAGCGACAAGTGGAGAGTTTAGCGGGAATTATGGGCCGTCCCCCCCTGGTTGTTTCTCCCTACGATGCCGAGTTATTTGGTCACTGGTGGTATGAGGGACCCTGGTTTATTGATTTTCTGTTCCGCAAGTCCTGGTATGACCAAAATATCTACCAAATGACCCATTTAGCCGATTATCTCCGGACTAACCCCCATCAGCAGGTCTGTCGTCCTTCCCAATCCAGTTGGGGTTATAAGGGTTTTCACGAATACTGGCTGAATGAAACCAACGCTTGGATCTATCCTCACCTGCACAAAGGCACGGAACGGATGATTGAATTAAGTCATCATGAAGCGGAGGATGAATTGCAGGAACGGGCTTTAAATCAGGCGGCCCGGGAGTTATTATTAGCACAATCTTCTGACTGGGCGTTTATTATGCGAACCGGTACGATGGTTCCCTACGCTGTCCGGCGCACTCGTTCCCATCTGCTGCGGTTAAATAAAATCTATGAGGATGTGAAATCCGAGAAGATTGACGCTGGTTGGTTGGAAAAAGTCGAGGAAATCGACAATATTTTTCCCAATATTGATTATCGCGTCTATCGACCTCTGTAATCTGGGTGAGTAGTATAGATAAAAAGGGGGGTTAGTTAATGCCTCCCTAATTTTTTAGGGCTGTGGGGGTAATTCTGAAGCCAATTTGCCCAGAATCTGGGGTTTAAGTTCATCTAGTTTCCGTTTTAACATTTGCTTGCTAATTTGCGGGCTGCCACCCAGGACAGATTGACTATCGATCAGCCATTGCTGCAAAATTTGGCATTGATTGGGGGGAATATTAGCGGTGATCACATTTTCACAGATCGGGCCGCCTTCGAGGGAGAAAAATAAAATCCAGTATTGACCGGTTTTGGCGAGGGTTTTCGCTAATTTTTGACCCTGAGGGGTTTTTAAGTCCAAATAACAGGGCAACCAGCGGGGTCCCCATTGACGATGATAGAGGACAGTAATCCAGAGAATCATCGGGTGGGGTGTGGGTAAAAAGAGGAATTGATTATAACGGACACTGGCAACCCGAACGGCGATATCTTCTCGATCCAACATTACCCATAAACTGGCAAAAACGCCGTCAGCAGCCCAGAGACATTGTGGAAAGACAATTTTTTGGCGCGGTTTATCCTCGGGCCAAATGGACTTGAGACAGATATCCCTGGCACTAGCAGCAACACTGGTTCGATCTAAATCATCAAGGGTTTTAGTTTTGCCAGTGTCATTATCGGTTTTTTTGACTATTTCATTTTTAACTAGGGGTTCAAGTCGTTCGAGACGTTGTAGTATATCTGTAACACTTTGCGGTCGATCGCTGGGTGCTTTGGCTAAACAGCGCAGGATTAACTGTTCTAATTCTGGGGGTAATTGCAAGCTAGGATTAAAGGGACGGGGTTCAGCGTAGTGGTGAACCTCATACCAACTGCCAAAGGAGGAATTATCGGTAAAAAGGGGCGTTTCTCCCGTGATCATCTGGTACATCATAATCCCGAAACTGTAGATATCGGAACGATGATCGAGTTCTTGACCTTCCATCTGTTCTGGGGAACAATAGGCTAAGGTTCCCATAAACGATTGGGTTTGGGATTCTCCCGATTGGATGAGTTTAGCGATGCCAAAATCGAGAATTTTCACCAATTCCCCTAATCCTGAGTCCTGAATGACGATAATGTTGCTTGGTTTGATATCCCGGTGAATAATTGGACAGATTTCGCCTTGGAAGATAATACCCTTATGGGCGCATTCTAGGCCGAAACCAATTTGACGGGTGAGATGAAAGAAGCGCGGGAGAGGCAGCGGGTGATATTTGATGATTTCAGCCATATTTTCCCCCTGCAAAAATTCCATGACGTAGAAGGGGACTTCTTTTTCATCTACACCATAATCACGAACTTTAACAATATGAATACTTTTTTCGCCTAAAAGTGCCGAAATAGTCGCCTCTCGCTCGAAACGCTCACGCATTCTATTGTTGAGAAGAGTTTGCGAGAGGAATTTCACCGCGACGGTTACGCCACCTAAGAGTTTATCTTCTGCTCGATATACTTGTCCCATGGCACCACTACCGATCAACTCGACCAGTTGGTATCGATTGGCAAGTAAGCGCCGATGTCTAGATTCTGCTGACATAACTAGGCTACTGTGTTAATTATAGTGAGTCTGATGGAGAGGTTTTTTTTAAGAACCGCTGTCATCCTTGGGTAATCGAAAGGACTTAACCCTAGAATGGCCTTTTTTTTAGGCTAAAAGCATGATTGTTAACATATATTTTCAGGCATTTTCAGTCCTTGTCTCTCGGATAATTAATTTTCGGGGGTTGAAAAAATGAGAAAACTAAGTATAAAGTAGCATAAAATCTCTAAATAGACCATTTAATTGATTTTTCTCCCTCCTAACTGCTGCCTACTGACTCCTAAACAACTAATACAGGCCAATCCCTAGCCCCTGGGAAACTTTTTTGCCGAAAGTGACCGATCTGCGTAATAATTCTTTAATAAAGATTTGTAAACTTGAAAATGATTATCCCTTCGCAGCGCTAGAGATTTAATGAGACGACTAATTGCGATCGAAAAAGCTCTGCTCATCGGTCATATTGTATCGATGGCTTTTGGACTAGCAGGATTGTTGCTAGTTCTGCCCCATCCCGAATTTGTGGCCAATTTACCAGATTTTGGCAAAACCTTCTTTGCTTGGTCAATGGCCGGGGGGGGTGTGGTGTATATGGTGTTAGGAATGGCAGCCGTGGCTGTTTATGCCTATCGGACTCTAGGAGTGTGGCACTGGTTAGGATTCATGGTTCCTGCTATCAGTTTATCCCTTTGTAGCGAACTCTTGGGAACCAGTACCGGCTTTCCTTTCGGTCATTATCGTTATCTTTCGGGCTTAGGTTACAAAATTGCGGGTTTAGTCCCCTTTACTATCCCCCTATCTTGGTTTTATCTCGGTTTTAGTGCCTATATCATCGCTCGCGTCGGTTTATCCACTCTTGCTATACCCCAATGGCTACAAAATCTAGGAGCGATCGCTATCGGGGCGGTATTATTAACTTCATGGGATTTTGTCCTAGATCCGGCCATGAGTCAAACTACCATCCCCTTCTGGATTTGGGAACAACCGGGGGCTTTTTTTGGGATGCCCTATGAAAATTTTGCCGGTTGGTTTGGCACGGGTTGTGTTTTTATGACCGTAGCCACTTTAATTTGGCAAGTGCAACCGGTGAAACTGCCAAGTCAAGATTTAACCCTGCCTTTTGTGATGTATTTGGGTAATTTTGGCTTTGCGACGGTCATGAGTATGGGTGCTGGTATTTATCCGCCGATTTTCTTAGGATTACTCACCGGTATTCTGCCTTTAACACTCCTCTATAATCGCGCCAAGACTGTTGCTTCCGGGCAAACAGTGCCGACAAGCGAAGTAACAACCCTAAAAATCCCCGTTGTTTCGGTGAGAGGAGCCAAATAAGTTGTTAACTGAGATAATTCTCGGTGCATTCTGCCTGGGGCTACTGCTGTCTCAGGCTGTTGCCTTTTTTATCCTTCTTTCCCGTTTGCTAAAAGGGGCGAGTCGTCGTCCTCCCCTGACTCCCCAACCTCCCACCCCGGAGATGTTAGGGACGGTAAGCGTGATTGTGCCGACGTTAAACGAAGTGGCCAGGATTGACGGTTGTTTACAGGGATTGAGTCAACAGAGTTACGAAGTGCGAGAAATTCTGATTGTCGATAGCAATTCCCAAGATGGTACGCGGGAAAAAGTCAAGGAGATAGCGGCAAAAGACCCCCGCTTTCGCTTGAAAACCGATGATCCTTTGCCTCCTGATTGGGTAGGTCGTCCCTGGGCGTTACACAATGGTTTTTTGTTTAGTTCTCCTGAAAGTGACTGGATTTTGGGCATTGATGCCGATACCCAACCCCAAGCAAATTTAGTCGCTAGTTTGGTCAAAGCTGCGATCGCAGAAGGTTATGATTTAGTTTCCCTGTCGCCGCAATTTATCCTCTCCTATCCGGGAGAATGGTGGTTACAGCCAGCTTTATTGATGACTTTGCTCTATCGCTTTGATGCGGCCGGAGTGCGCGGGCAAGATCCCGAACGAGTCATGGCCAATGGTCAATGTTTTCTCTGCCGGCGGTCAGTTTTAGCGGCTTTAGACGGTTATAGCGGGGCAAAAGGTTCTTTTTGCGATGATGTCACCCTCGCCCGTCTAGCGGCAACGAAAGGCTATCGGGTGGGATTTCTCGATGGGGCGAAGTTGATTCGCGTGCGGATGTACGAAGGACTCAGGGAAACTTGGCGCGAATGGGGCAGATCTCTTGACCTCAAAGATGCCTCCTATCAGGGGCAATTATGGGGCGATTTAGCTTTATTAGCTCTTACTCAGGGATTACCGATAATTATCACCCCTTTACTGCTCACAGCTTTGTTTTTTGGCTACGATTTCCTGAGTTTAAAAATTGTCTTGACTTTAAACCTGCTGCTGTTATTGATTCGTTTTGCCCTTTTATTGGCTGTTTCTCCTAGCTACTATCGCGGCGAAAAAGTCAATCTATCTTCAGGATTATTTTGGCTATCTCCCCTAGCGGATCCGCTGGCAGTTATCCGCATTTTTATCTCTGCTTTTACCCGTCCCCAAAGTTGGCGCGGTCGATTGTATTAAAAATATGGCTCTCTTAGGTTTGGTGGGTAAAATGGATTCTAAGATACAGTCCTGTTGGCGAGGGAGTGGAAGGAACCACAAAGACACAGAGGACACAAAGATCGATCATAATGTAAGTTAAACTGGTCGCAACGCGCTCGCTACGCGAGATCACACAGAACCTAGAAGAGCCGATAAATTAGGCTTTTAGTCATCACCTAAAATCATGGCTTCGACTTCCTGTTTAGCTTTTTCTAGGTCGTCTTTCGCTTGTTGTTGGAGTTGTTTGGCTTGATTACGAATTGCGTTGATATGCTCACTAATTTCGATTTGTTTTTCAAGAGGAGGCAGAGGAATTTTTATTTTTTTCACTAAATCAATATGGCTCTTCGGGACTTGTTATGGTTCGATAGGGGGGCATAAATCGACTAAATCCTTATCTGGCAAAAGATTTAATTGATTAGTTCGCTCTAGATCAAAAACAATTGACAAAAATCGTCC
>SFBI01000107.1 GCA_007095845.1 Microcystis aeruginosa Ma_MB_S_20031200_S102 | reverse complement strand
TTAACCAGTTTGTGCCTTAAACCTTTTCCTGTATGGGTTTCAGCTATTTTTGGGTGTAGGCTCTCTCATCGAATTTTATTTTAAGTTAATTATTTGCATAACAGTTACCGAAGAGCCGTATAATTTTACAGTTCAAGTTCCAAAAAACCAGAAAAAAGCGGGGTAATTTGCCACTACCCCACCAAATATTATCAAGTAATTACGATTACTTATAAGCGTCCATCCCCTCACAGGAACAAACCAGATTTCTGTCCCCGTAAGCATTATCAACCCGTCCCACTACCGGCCAGAATTTATAATCTTTTAGCCAAGAAAGCGGGTAAGCTGCCTGTTGACGGGAATAGGGACGACTCCAATCATCGGCAGTTAAAACTGCAGCTGTGTGGGGGGCATTTTTTAAGGGATTATCGTGGATATCCATGCTGCCATTAGCGATCGCTTGTACTTCTTGATAGATAGTTAACAAAGCTTCACAAAAACGGTCTAATTCCCCCAAAGATTCGCTTTCCGTGGGTTCCACCATCATTGTACCCGCCACGGGCCAAGAAACCGTCGGTGCGTGGAAACCGAAATCCATCAAGCGTTTTGCCACATCTTCCACCTCGATGCCGGCCTGTTTTTTCAGGGGACGTAAATCAATCACGCACTCGTGGGCAACCGTTCCCGCGCTACCCTTAAATAAAACCGGATAGGCCGACTCCAGACGAAAAGCCAGATAATTAGCGTTCAAAATTGCCACTTCTGTCGCTTTTTTCAAGCCGGCTGCCCCCATCATAGCGATATACATCCAAGAAATCACCAAAATGCTGGCACTACCCCAAGGCGCGGCCGAAATTGCGCCAATCGAGTCCTGATGCTTACCGTTAGCGGTTTCTGGGGATAATTTCGCCAAAACCAGGGAAACATCGGGCAGAAAAGGCACTAAATGGGATTTTACTCCGATTGGTCCCATACCGGGTCCGCCACCACCGTGGGGAATACAGAAAGTTTTATGAAGATTCAAGTGACAGACATCAGCGCCAAAATCCGCCGGACGACATAAACCCACCTGAGCATTCATATTCGCGCCATCCATATACACTTGACCACCGTATTGATGAATCAATGCACAAATTTCGCTAATTCCCTCTTCAAAAACGCCGTGAGTAGAAGGATACGTCACCATCAAAGCCGCTAGATTATCCTGATGCTTCTGGGCTTTAGTTTTCAGGTCATCAATATCAATATTGCCCCGAGAATCGCAATTAACCGCCACTACTTTCATACCACACATAACAGCGCTGGCAGGATTAGTCCCGTGAGCGGACTCAGGAATTAAGCAAATCTGACGATGACCTTGACCGCGACTTTCATGATAGGCTCGGATCACCTGTAAACCGGCATACTCTCCCTGAGAACCGGCGTTCGGTTGTAGGGAAATGCCATCAAACCCGGTAATTTCCCCTAACCAAGTCTCTAACTGTTGAAAGAGCAGTTGATAGCCTTCTGCTTGGTCAATCGGAGCAAAAGGGTGTAATTTGCCGAATTCTGCCCAAGTTACCGGAATCATCTCCGCTACGGCATTGAGTTTCATCGTACAGGAACCGAGGGGAATCATGGAAGTATTTAAGGCTAGATCCTTTGTTTCCAGACGGTGCAGATATCTGAGTAATTCCGTTTCCGAGTGGTAACGATTGAACACCGGTTCGGTAAGATAGGCACTGGTACGGGTTAGATTAGCGGGTAATTCTAGACTAATTTTCTCGACTAATTCCGCCGTGGTAAAGGGTAATTCCTCGGTTGCGGCGAAAATTTGCCATAAATCCCACACATCCCTGAGAGTGGTGGTTTCATCGACACTAATTCCTAGATTATTCTCATCAAAATAACGCAGATTAATCTTATGGGTTTTTGCCTTCCCAAGGATGTCCTTAACTCCCGTGGATAGCGTAACTTTGAGCGTATCGAAGTGCGGTTCTTTCCCCACCTGATAACCCAACTGTTTTAAGCCAGTTGCCAATAAAGCGGTTAATTTCTGCACTCTTTGGGCGATTTTCTTGATTCCTTCTGGTCCATGATACACCGCGTACATGGAAGCAATCACCGCTAGTAACACCTGTGCGGTACAAATATTACTGGTGGCTTTATCCCGGCGGATATGTTGTTCCCGGGTTTGCAAAGCTAAACGCAGTGCGGGTTTACCCTGACTATCCTTCGATACCCCGACAATGCGCCCCGGAATACTGCGTTTATAGACATCTTTGGTGGCAAAATAGGCGGCATGGGGACCCCCATAACCCAAGGGAACCCCAAAGCGTTGACTGCTACCTACGGCAATATCAGCCCCCAATTCGCCGGGGGGAGTCAACAGGGCTAAACTGAGAATATCGGCGGCAACGGTGACTAAAGCCCCATTTTCCTGCGCTTTGGCGATAAATTCCCGATAGTCATAAATTACGCCATCGGTGGCGGGATATTGCAGTAAAGCCCCAAAAATTGGCGTTTGGAAGTCAAAGAGACGATGATCCTCGATAATAATGTCAATACCTAAAGGAATCGCTCTGGTTTTAACAACTTCAATCGTTTGGGGATGGCAACTACTAGAGATAAAGAAAGCATTGGCTTTAGTTTTACACAGTCCGTAACTCATGCTCATCGCTTCTGCGGCTGCTGTTCCTTCATCGAGGAGGGAAGCGTTAGCAATTTCTAGACCGGTTAAGCTAGTGATGAGAGTTTGGAAGTTTAAGAGAGCTTCTAAGCGTCCTTGGGCGATTTCCGCTTGATAGGGAGTATAGGCAGTGTACCAACCCGGATTTTCTAAGATGTTGCGGAGAATTACCGGCGGGGTGATACAGTCATGGTAGCCCATGCCAATAAAGGAGCGAAATACCTGATTTTTCGAGGCAATAGCTTTTAATTGGGCAAGAGCGGCGTATTCACTCAAGGCAGGTGGTAGATTAAGGCTTTTTTGTAAACGAATTCCTGATGGGACAGTTTGAGCGATTAATTCGTCAAGGGTAGCAACACCCAAAACCGCCAGCATTTTCTCGATTTCCGTCTCCGTCGGTCCAATATGACGGTTAACAAAGCTATCGGTACAGTCTAGCAGGTCTTGCAGGTCAGCAGGAGCGAATTCCTCGGTTTTCTCGGCCGTAATTGACCTATTTAGCATATTAATCTCGGTTTCAACAATTACAAAAGTGCTGCGTTTCATCGCTAGGGGTGATTTTAACGCAACTGGTAAAATTTTTGTAATATTTCAAGTCAGCAGGATCAAGCCTAAGCTAATTTACTATCGAAAGTATGCACAAAATTAACCTCACTACTGCTTCGTCACCAAAAACCAACCGGAATTCGTAGATCCGAGCGCCTTTAATCCTTCTAAATCAGTAGCTTCTTTGGTTTGACGATCGATAATTAGGTAAGGTTGCTTGTGACTTTGCCAATGATTGATTAATTCTTCGGCAGCAAGGGGAAAAACCCGACGACCACTATAAAAATTTAACGAGGGGCGCTCGTAGGCAAAAGCAATATAAACAGGGCGATCAGCTGGCACATATTTCTGTACTAAACTCGCCACCGGTTTGACGGGGAAATTCTCATTTAACTCCCAGATCCAGAGGGGAGAATTGACAAAAATCAACAAAGAAACAAACATTCCCCAGAGTAAAACCACGATGAATTGTTGCGAGCGCCGGGCTAACAAAATTGCCGTTGTCACCATGGTCAGGGAAAGTGACAATAAGGTTAAAAGAATCAAGGGATGGATAGGTTCGATCGGGGCAAAATGACTCGGAAAATAGGCCATTAAAGCTAATGCACCCGCCACAACGCCGATAATACCCAGAATAATTGACCAGATTGGATGATAGGGGCGATCGATGGGAAGATTACTCACCTGCGCTAAGGCATAACCGGCCGCTAAAGCCAAAGCTGGATAGATCGGCAGAATATACCAAGGCAACTTAGTTGCCATCACCGAAACCACCAACAGATAAACACCCGTCCAAACTAACAGTAACTTTGCCCAACTGTAGAGATGTTCCCGACGGGCTAAAAGTAAACCCCAAACCGAGAAAATTAACCACGGCCAACTATATTTAAGAATTTCCAGCAGATAATACCAAAACGGTCCGCGATGATTGTCCAGATGGTCACTAACTCGTTTTAACTGTTGAACAAAAAGGGAATCGAGAAACTCCCGCTCGTAGTGCCAAAATTGGGCGGCATACCAAGCAAAAGCGGGGGCTGCTCCCAATAACCAACCCGACCAAAAATAGGCAGAAGTTAATAAGCGAGGGGTATCCCAGAGCAGAAAAATAAAGCCGATACCCGCCAATAATAGCCCCATAATCCCCTTCGTCAGACAAAGGAGGGCAAATCCTAACCCCGCCCCCACAGACCAGCGTAAATCCCGTCGTGAGCGCAGTAAACCAACAAACATCAGCATTTCAAAACATAATACCGCTCCATCCAACATGGCTAAACGGCCATGGCGCACCACCGGCAAAAGAGTTAAATAGATCAAGGCCGATAGTAAAGCTGGCAAACGAGCCGGAAAAATTTCTCGACCGAGAAGATAAAGAAGCGGCACCGATAAAGCTGTTAAAAAAGCGGGAATTAGTCTAGTATTGGCCTCATTAATGCCCCAAAAATGGTAGGTTAGACCAATTAAACTATGAATCAACGGCGGTTTATTCAGGTAGGGATCACCCCAAAAACTGGGAAATAACCAGTGCAATTGTTCTAGTGGGGTTTGGCTAATTTCCTTGGCCACCTGAGCGATTGTTGCCTCATCCCAATCCCGCAAGGGTAAATTACCTAATCCCACTAGATAGATAGTTAAGGCCGCTATTAATAATGCCAGTAAACACAGAAATTCTTGAAATTTTCCTTTCTGACGTAATTTATAACTGGAATATCCCCAAGTAAATTTTTGACGGTTCATAAGCTAGGTCAGTTATCAGTAAACAGTAAACAGTAAACAGTGAACAGAAAACTCACATCTGATCAGCTGCCCACATATTTAACTTGCGGCCTTGAGATGAGACACTCTTGCAAGAGACAAAAGTAAAAGGATTGAGGGAGATTCAGCTAATCTTAAGGATAGGCGTAAAATGCGTCTTAGCTTAACTGATCACTGACTAGATCAGTCTAAGAAATGCTTGCTATGGACGATCGCTGCTATGATAACTACCGCCCCTTGAATTTGATAGATCAGACGGTAGGCATAGGCAGATTTTTCTAGGATGGTTTCATCGCTAAATTCGGCGCATTTTTTCCCTTCTAGGGGACAATTTTCTAAAGAATAGCTGATATCAAGAATTCGGCGCACGACGGCCGCCGCGTAGGACGGAGAATCTCGACTAATATAAGATGCGATCGCATCCACGTCTTCAATTGCTTTGGGCGACCAGACAAGGCGATAATTCACTCGATCAGCCATTTGTTTAAAAGACCCTCAACTTCTTCTTGGGGGATTGTATTCTCTAGAGAAGCAGCGCTCAAACTTTGACGCACTTTCTCCAGAACGTATAAATGATACTGAATATCTTCAATTGAACAATCATCCGGTAATTGATTCAAGAGGGATTCGATTTTTTGTCTAATGCTATTCATACAAGTTTGGCCGAAGTTTTTAGGGAAAAGTATAAATTTAAATTATCTATCAACTATCATCTATAGCAGTTATCTTAATAGTGAGGTACGAAGTGTCTGGTTTTAGGACACAGGGAACGATTAACAGTAGCTGGTCTTCCAGAGATAATGTCAAATCTTTTCATACCTCATCTTTGTGATAAACGCTATGTCATAGATAGAAAACTAATAGTTACGCATCCTATCCTATGCCATAGTCCCCAGAAAAGCCAGAAAAATTTAAGAATAGATAGGGTAATTATCTAGCTTTTGTAACATTGGGGCGGGTGTTCTGTTTAGAATACTTAATACTTCTCCTATTTGCTCAATCCCCGCAACTTTTAGGGATTATTGACCAATAAGCATCTAGTGGCCACAAGACCCCCCCTAATCGCAGCAATTCTTTGTTACATTAGTTTACAGTTCCTTAACGCCCCAGTGGGTTATTAATTTTAATGTCTTCTTCGGTTCCTTCGTCGGATTTTATACCCTTAGTCGGTCAAGAAACAGAAATCTTTAACTGGGCAAAATCCCATTATCGTAACCATACCTTTGCCAAGGATGAAAAAGTCGCCACACGCCCCGGACTGTTATACTTTGTTGAATCTGGGGCGATTCGTATTGTTGGTAAGGCACAAGTTAACGTTATCGACCAAAAATCCCCCCGTCAACCACCTATCGCCGATAGTGAGGAAGTATTTCTCGGTTTTGTGGGTGCAGGTCAACCTTTTGAGATTGTTTCTCAATTTCCCTTTCAATTACAAGCCCAAGCTCATCTAGACGCGACCGAGTTAGTCTGGTTATACTGGGAAGATCTAGAACGCTGGCCGCAATTGCGATCGGCTATTATGGAAACTTTTCGCCATCAATACCAGCGTAAGTTATTTTGGTTGAGTATTCTCGGTCAAAAACGCTCCCTCGATCGATTAATGGGGTTCTTGGTTCTATTATTGGAAGAATACGGTCAACCCTGTGTAGAAGGCTATTATCTTCCCTATCCCCTAACTCACGCTCAAATTGCCAGCGCCATCGGCACTACCAGAGTAACAGTAACAAGATTAATCGGTAAATTGCGACAACAAAATTCGATCTTTTTTAAGCAAGATAATCTTATCGGATTGCCCAGTTTATTTTTGAGTCAAAATTAATTTTTCTGCGGTGTTGCTGACTCACGCTATGAATGCTAACTGTGCATCCTATCCAAAAGTTAAGTAGGTAGGCGTTAAGAATCATCAGATACCCCCCTTATTAAGGGGGGATCAGCACATCCTTTATCAAGGGGGGAAGGGGGGATCAAACCTAAAATCCATGTTTAATTTAACTATAAACAGCTACTTAGTTTGGCTCCAGGTTTTAAAAAACCCACACAAGAAGATTCCTATCACAAATCAGCAACCCCAGAAATCTATTATGACCGCACAAACCCCACCATCGCTCTCCGTTCTCTACGAGGAAGATTTTGTTCTCTGGACAGAAAAAACCGCCGAACTTTTAAAGCGAAAAGAGTTTAACAGAGTGGACTGGGAAAATCTGATCGAGGAAGTAGAGTGCATGGGAAAAAGCGAGCGCCAAGCTGTCGAAAGTTTATTAACTCAACTATTAATCCATCTTTTAAAACTGAGTTATTGGACAACGGAAAGAGAAAGAAATGCGCGTCATTGGCTAGGAGAGATAGCCACTTTTCGAGTGCAACTGAAAAAAAAGATGAAAACCCCAACGCTGAAAAATCATGCCCTTAATTCCTTTGGGGAAGCCTATTCAGACGCAAGACAAACCCTAATTGATGGGAGAATTGTCGATAAAAATACAATTCCCCTAGAGTCTATATTCACTCTCGAACAAGTATTAGACGGAGATTGGTTCCCCATCGATATCGCACCTTTTCTTACGGAAAGTTGAGAGCCACTGATACTTAAATAGTTAGATGTTAAAAACTGTCAAAAAACCCCCTTATTAAGGAGGGATTAAGGGGGGGTTATCTTCAATTTAATTATAACCAGCGATTTAGTTCGAGCTTATCTCAAAATAATCTGGAGGACGAGCTTTTCCCTCATGTCTGATGTTTATCTAATTGCTGGCCCCAATGGTTCCGGGAAAACCACCGTCGCTAAAAAAATTTTACCCAACTTTTTAGGCGTTATCGAGTACGTTAACGCCGATGAAATTGCCGCCGGACTCTCACCTTTTAATCCTGAGTCGGTTGCTATCCAAGCAGGACGGTTGATGTTAGAAAGACTGATAACACTGAAGTGCCAAGGAATAGATTTTGCCTTTGAAAGCACCCTGGCAGCCCGACATTTTGCCCGTTTTTTGAGAGACTGTCGCAGTTCTGGCTATAGGCTCAATCTTATTTATTTTTGGCTACAAAGTCCACAATTAGCTTTAGAGAGAGTTCACAGAAGGGTAGCCAGTGGCGGTCATAATATTCCTGAAGATGTGGTTCGTCGTCGTTATGAGCGGGGACGTATTAACCTGATGCAGTTGTATTTACCTTTATGCGATACTTGGGTGATCTATAATAATTCTGGGGATGAACCGCACTTAGTTGCTGCGTTAGGATTTAATCAACCTCCTATTATTTATAACCCAGACACCTTCCGAATCATTACCAGAAACTAAAATGACTGAACCCACCTTAACGGAACTGCATCAGAAAATCGATACAGGTGTTAGAGTCGCAATCGCAGAAGCAATTGAGAGACACCGCCTCTTAGGAGAATCTATCAGCATTTTCAAAGATGGCCAAATCGTCACCTTAACAGCCGCGCAAATTCCGCCAAAACCTGCCAAAAAAACGGAAGTGTAAAAAATTGGTTGACTGTCTCAAATTTCACTATTCGCAGTAATTCTATCAAGACTAGAAACGAAAAATAAGCAATTTAGAAGGTTTAAGGCGGGATTACCCGGATGCTAATCTTAGTTTTAACGGAAGATTACGCTGTAGCTAATCCAATCTACTCAACTATATTTTTCGAGGTTCCCAAAGATTTTCAGTCGTGATACAATATTAGGCCGATGTCTATTACAGCGTTTCTCATAAAGATGAAGTGTAACCTGATTCGATATCGACGACCGACTCCTGACTACCTAAAATGAAAACTTCGTACCTCACCATTAAGATAACTGATATAAGTGCGAATCGAGTGGTTAAGTTCTCGATTATTTTTTTCTTATCTGCTATTTTTGCTAGTCTTAGTTCACAATTTTTGCTTCTTGCTTCTAGTTCACAAGCAATTGCTCAAACAAGTAATTTAAGCAACCAATCTTCTCCTACTTCCAATGAATTATTAAATGGAATAATTATTGCAATTGTTTCTGGAATAATTGGATTTCTTGCCAATTTTATTATTGAACGACTCAAGAAAAAAAGTGAACCAAGAAAGCAAATTTCTTATAGCAAGCTTGTCAAAAGCGGAATTATTGGCAATATTGAAAAAGATATCGAGAATAAAATTGGTATCTTGTACAATGGAAAGCCAGCACAAAATATGTTTTATGCACTTTTTGATATTGAGAATACAGGTAATCAACAAATTAAAAATCAAGAAATAAGATTTGAATTCACAAATATCGATGAAGTCTTAGATGTATTTTACTGTCCCCAAAAAATAGAACCTGAAATGGAGCTTAAAGAACTTACCGAAACCAGTCTTGGCAAGCATGAGAAAAAGTTTAGAATAGGTGTTATTAAACCACAAGAAAAACTAGGATTTAGATTTATTGTACAAGGACTGAAAAGTCAAGCTCTGGACTTCAAGCACCACACTAAAAATGATGATGATGTACGTTTTATCAAAATTGAAGAAAAAAAAGTTGCAGACGACATTGAACAGGTAAGAGTTTTCTTGACGAATTGTCTTTTTGCTTTTGTGTTGCTACCTTTGATAAGAACAAGTTTTTCTTCTATCTCCATTATTGATATTTTTATATCTCCCTTGCTATCATTAGCCAGTTTGTCAATTTTTGTTTTTTTAATACTTCCACGTCTTGAGGCATTTATAAAATCCGTTATTAATCTAGTATCAGCAACATCAAATAAACAGTCCGATGTACTATGCGGGGATATAGGAATGTTAGTTACTGGAGGTTCTGTAAACGTTGAAAAGCTTGCATTATCATCCGATGAAAATGAAGTAATATAACTGTCGGTTTTAACGGTGGATTACGCTGACGCTAATCCACCCTACTGTAGGATAATTGTCTTCTAGCTTCGTAGAGGATGACAGCAGTAGCGATCGCAACATTTAAAGATTCTACACGACCAAAGAGGGGAATTTTCACCGTTTCATCGGCTAAAGTCGCTAATTGGGGTGATAAACCGGCTCCTTCATTGCCTAATAATATTAAAGTCGGACGGGTAAAATCAATCTCCCAATGGTTTTTGGTGGCTGTGGGTAAAGTCGCGATCGCTTTTGCCCCCTGTGCTTGATATTTTTTCACTAAAGCCGATAAATCCGATTCTACCACCAGGGGCGATCGAAACCATTCCCCAGCGGAACTGCGGATCACTTTCGGGTTATCGATTTCGACGCTATCGAGACTTAACCAGATACCCTGTACTTCCGTAGCCACGGCAGTGCGAATAATAGTGCCGAGATTACCCGGATCCTGCAATCTTTCCAAAACTAAGCCCAATTGTAGCGGATTTGGGGGGATTGGATGAAGGTGATCACGGGAAATAGTGGCAATCACACCATCGGGATTAACCGTTGTTGCTAGGGAAGCGAGGACTTCCGGGGAAACTATCTCGACTCGTTTCGCTTGATTTTGAAACTTTTCTGCTAATTCTGCCTGTCTTTGCTGCCACTTTTCAGTATAACAAACCGTCTCTAGGGAACAATTCACCGCTAAAGCCGTCTCTAGCAAATGCGTTCCCTCAATTAAGGACAAATTCTGCTCCTGTCGCTCTCTAGTGCGGTGTAGCTTGCGAATTTGCTTGATTAAAGGGTTTTGAACACTGCTAATCATAGCCAACCGGATTTTTTACCCCGCTAGGGCTGCCCTAAATAACTACGTTTTGAGGGAGATAATGCGGAACTCGGGACTTGAACCCGAAAGTCTTTGCAGACACTAGAACCTGAATCTAGCGCGTCTACCAATTCCGCCAGTTCCGCATTTTTCTTTCACAATCTCCCATTATACTATCGGACAATCCATAAGTCAAGATAGTTGAGATAATTAAGACAAAAATCGTTTTTCGAGGTAGAATCACCGATAATTCGCTCAAAAATCTGATAAAATGCAGTCTAATTTTACCGAAGCTTGCCTTAGCCAAGACTCCCAACTAAGATAAATGAATGATCCTATGACTATCGATATCGAGCATCCCTATTTAGAAATTCAAGGTCGTCACTCTCTCAAGGGTGAAGTTAAGATCAGTGGTGCCAAAAATGCCGCTCTAGCGATTATGGCGGGAACTTTACTCTGCTCCGACGAGTGCCAGATTAGTAATGTACCTGCTCTAGCCGATATCGAGCGGATGAGCCAAATTCTCTCGGCTTTGGGCGTGCAAGTCCGTCACACCAGAGATAGACTAGAGATTGATGGCAGAGACCTCCAACAAGCTCAAGCACCCTACGATCTCGTCTCCCAGTTGCGGGCCAGTTTTTTTGCCATTGGACCGATTTTAGCCCGTTTAGGAGAAGCAAAAGTTCCCCTCCCCGGCGGCTGCGCCATTGGGGCCAGACCAGTGGATCTGCACGTTAGAGGCCTACAGTCAATGGGTGCAGATGTATTAATCGATGGCGGCATGGTACACGCCCGCGTTAAGGGTAATGGTCGTCTGAAAGGGGCGAATATTTATCTGGATTATCCCAGTGTGGGAGCGACGGAAACCCTAATGATGGCGGCGACTTTAGCGGACGGGGAAACCATTCTCGGTAATGCGGCCCAGGAGCCAGAGGTGATTGATTTAGCCGATTTTTGTGTTTCCATGGGGGCAAAAATTCGCGGTGCTGGAACCAATACAATTGTCATTGAGGGAGTTTCCCGTCTGCACAGTACCGATTATAATATCATTCCCGATCGCATTGAAGCCGGGACTTTACTGATAGCTGGGGCGATTACCCACTCAGAAATTAGTCTTTATCCCGTGATTCCCAGCCATTTAGCTTCGGTAATTGCCAAACTGCACGAAATCGGTCCGGAAGTGGTGGAAGATGGTCCCAATCGTCTCCGGATTATCCCTAAAGACTTAAAAGCCACCGATATGGAAACCCTACCCTATCCCGGGTTTCCCACGGATATGCAGGCCCAATTTATGGCTCTATTAACTTTAGCCGAGGGCAGTAGCGTGGTTAATGAGACGGTTTTTGAAAATCGTCTGCGTCATGTGGCCGAATTAAAGCGTCTGGGAGCAGATATCAAGGTCAAAGGAAATGTGGCTTTAGTGCGCGGTGTGCCTTTCCTCTCCGGAGCGCCGGTGATGGCCACGGATCTACGCGCTTCGGCAGCTTTGGTGGTAGCAGCATTGGCAGCCCAGGGGACTACTATTGTGCAGGGACTCCATCACCTCGATCGAGGTTACGATAATTTAGAGGGTAAATTAAGAGCATTAGGGGCAAATTTACGCCGGGTTGATCCTTTAGCCTTAGAATTGGCTACCCTGTCTCCATCTTAATAGGATGATTAGTTATCGCTGTTCTATGGGTGTTGAGGATTCTCGTGAGCAACAATATAGGACAGCGTTAATCGTGCTTAGTTGTTCTATATTGACGGAACTTTTCATCAGCGATCGCATTTACTAAATCTTAGCCATTACTAATACAAACCCCGGCAATTCTGGATCAGCACTAATGGTTTCAGGAGCATTTAAAATCTCCGGTTCTTGATGGGGACGATAAATATAGACTTGGCGATTTTGGCGATCGATTAACCAACCCAATAAAGTACCATTGGCAATATATTCTTCCATCTTTTTCTGCAAACTGGATACCGTATCACTAGCAGAACGCAATTCAATGACAAAATCGGGACAGATGGGGGCAAAAGAGGCTTTTTGTTTTTCTGTTAAAGCATTCCAGCGTTCTAATTTAATCCAAGCAGCATCCGGTGAACGAATTGCGCCATTGGGCAGGGTAAAACCCGCACTAGAATCAAACCCAAGCCCCGTTCCATCTAGTTCTGACCAACTCCCCAGTTGCACAGCTATATTAAAATTGCGATTACCCGTATCTGAAAAAGCAGGGGGCATAACGATCACTTCTCCACTAGCACTGCGTTCAATGCGTAAATCTCGATTGGCTAAACAAAATTCATAAAACTGCTCCTCCGTCATCGGCATAATCCAAGGAAGATCGATCATCAAAGGAGCCGAGGTCGCTTGTACAAGTAGTGTCGTCATATTTTCGCCCTACTCAAGAATTACACGAATTAACAAATGAATGCCCTTCAATCTTAACTTAGCTCTAGTCATCGGCATTATTGAATACTAAAAGATAGAAGGCGATCGCTCTTAACCTTGCTAGAGAAACCTGACGGAGAGGAATGTAAATTTTTTAAAAATGTAGCTTAGGATACAGTTCGGGGGGGTAATGTGTATTGTTTTGTTATTCGCCTTTAGTGTTGGGTTATTACTTGACCTGGCCGCGAGAGGGGCGATCGCAACACGTTTCTAAATCGTCATTTGGGAGTGTAAAAAATGTCAAATAACCGAATAGTAAGGAAGACAATTAAATCAGGATGCTGTGCAGTAGCGGCATTTGCCTTCGCTAACTTTTTATTACCAATTCGTCCTGCTTCTGCTGTTAAGTACCTAGGCAAAATTAATTACATACTCGCCTCCAAAATTGTCCAGCACTTTTTTAACGTAAGCGAGGAGGCTCTTTCGGTCTTTATAGGCGCTAAATTCAATCCATTCATATTTT
>SFBI01000106.1 GCA_007095845.1 Microcystis aeruginosa Ma_MB_S_20031200_S102 | reverse complement strand
CGGCATTTATAGGCTAATTGTCGAGTGATTTCTCCCCAGCTTACATCAGATATTGCCTGAGATAATTTCGGGTTTTTGACCATATTCTTGACGGCTAAATTCTCAACCACAATCGTTTGGTTTTCACGAACTAATTGAGTGGTTAGCTTATGTAAATGGTCTTTTCTGTTATCAGTAATTTGGGCGTGAATCCTTGCTACTTTGATTCTTGCTTTTTCCCGATTTTTTGAGTCTTTCTGTTTTCTAGACAGATTTTTTTGCGCCTTTCGCAGTCTCCGATAATGTTTCTTAAAATGCTTAGGATTAGATACCTTGTCTCCATCGCTGGTAATTACTAGGCTACTAATTCCTAAGTCAATTCCGATGGCTTTATCTGTTACTGGTAATGGCTTAATTGTTGGGTCATCAAATCTTATTGAAATATGCCAACGTCCAGAAGGATGTAATCTGACTGTTACTGTGCTTGGGTCACAGCTTTCTGGTATTTGTCTTGACCATCGAATCGCTAAGGGTTCCGTGCATTTGGCTAAATAGATTTGTTTGTCTTTAAATTTAAAGGCTGATTTGGTAAATTCGGCACTTCCTCCTTGATGTTTTTTCTTAAAGTTGGGATACTTAGTACGACCAGCAAAGAAATTAGTGAAAGCTGTTTGTAAATGTCTTAACCCTTGTTGTAAAGGTACACAGCTAACTTCGTTTAAAAAGTCTAATTCTTCTTGTTTTTTCCAATCGGTCAACATTGAAGAAGTTTGAGCGTAGCCTACTCTTTCTTGCTTTTCGTACCAAGCTTGTGTTCGTTCGTGGAGAGCTTTGTTGTAAACTAATCTTACGCAGCCCAATGTGCGCCGCAATAGCGACTCTTGTGTTGGTGTGGGGTAAAATCGAAACGAATAGGCTTTTTCCATACCTCACATTTTAGCATATATTTCGTAAACGATGCTCATATTTAACAGTAAAGCCGTCGTAGAACGACGGGGTTTCAGACCCAAATTTTCGATGAATCGCGAGAGCTACCCCATCAGCTATCCAGATTAGCTGGTTCATGAGCCTAAGTTGCCAGCTTTCTCAAAACATTCCAGTCTTCGCGCATCACTTCCTCCGCCACTTCCATTTGCTGGACAAATTCGGGGTCGTAGGGTGTAAGCTCAAAGCCATTCGGCGTTTCCAAGACGTAGAGCATATCGCCTTTACTAAGGCGCAGCTTCTCCACCAACTCTTTCGGGAAAATCACCCCCATAGAGTTCCCTACCGTTGTGACTTTTAACTTAATCATCATTTTTTGACTGAGTAAATATATCAATTATAGCACCTCCCATATTTCCTGAATTTCTCACATCACTTAACAATTTAGTATTAACTTTCCGAACCATTGTCTAATCTCTTTTTTTTCACTCTCTTCCAACAGAAAATCAATATTTTTGAATTTCTCTGTTTGACTCCTAAAATCTCAATCCCTACAATCCTATCCGTCTCATCGTAATCATAGACAATCCCCAGCGCTACTTCCTCAGAATCGATAACCTTTCCCTCAAAATGACGAATATAAGCGGCATTAGCGGCTCGATCATAGTCTATTTTCATAGTTTCCCCTTTAATCGGCGTTCAAAATGGACAGTTACCAAAAGATTATAATTACTAAGTAGGTAGGCGTTAAAAATTATCAGAAACCCCCCTTATCAAGGGGGGACTAAGGGGGGATCAAACCTAAAATCCATTTTTAATTTAATTATAACCAGCTACTTATACTGTTCACATCAAACAAAAATACCCATGAAAACCAAACAAGAATACCTCAACGCCCTAGTCAACTTTGACCAACCCCTATCAACTATCCTCCCTATCCTAAAAACCTTTCCTTGGGACAGTAGCGAAGCAATTATCACCCTAAAAAAAGAGCATCTGATCGATATTCTCGATCGCTATCTTAATAACGCTCTATCTGCCACCGACTTAGAAAACTGGGCCGATGCCATCGAATGCAGAGAAGATATCGCATATAAAACAGATGAGGAAGATCTCATCAATGACATCATCTTTGACCTCGCTAATCCGACCTTAAACGATCCACTATCACCAAAAACAATCGAACAATACATCAGCCAACTTTCCCATTTAAAGTCTTCCTTAATTGCCTAAAAAACAGACTTCTCCTTTGTGAATTTTAATGCGGGTTTACTTGAATCTCAATTTTGTCCGAGGGGTTGAATTTAATTTCCTCGACAACGTAGGAACTCTTAATCGCTACCCCTTCGATCCCCCTTATTTCTAGAGAATCTAGCGAAGTTAAAGTTACTTCCGCTTTTCCTTCATTAACATCAATAATTTTGAAGTTCTGTAGGGGTTCCGTCCAGCGTTCTCTATTCTGGTTTGGATTGCTTGATCCCCCTTCCCCACGAATAACAAGCGTTCCGCTTTTGATAATAATCTTCCCTTGAAACTCTATCTGTTTGATCTCTTTCATCGCCACTTCTTTTGTTTTTGATTCTCTCCCTAAAGCGATCGTTTTTGTTGGAGAATCGAACTTGATTAATCTCCCAGATAGAGAAGTGCCATTTTTTAAAGATACTTTTGTATCATCCGGTATGAATACGGGGATTTTCTTGACGGGAGATCGATCGCCGGTGGCCGGTAGATGATAGCCAGCAAGAGAGGCGATAAAAACTAGGCTAGTTGCGGTTATTATTGGGTAGAGTTTTTTCATCTTTACCTTGCCTGAATGATCGGGATTTAGTTGGTTCTGTTTTCAATCTTGGATGCGGTGGGTTAGGAGTAACAGTAACTCACCCTAGGGTTTTTTCTAGAGGGGTTTTTCCATATTTTAGCGTCAGGATTGTCAAAGGGGAAGCGTTTTATCTTCTCTTTATGTTAAAACTTATGAAGGTACTCCTTTATGCGGTGGACGATAGAAATATGACTCTACAAGAGCTAATGCGGTGGGCGGAAAAATTATCCTCGATCGAGAAACGGCAACTAATCGAAAAAATTACCGCAGAAATGGCATCGGAATCGGCAGAAATTAATCAACCCCGTCCCTCTTTATGGGGTATATGCGCCGATTTAGGACAGGCTCCCTCGGCTGAAGATATCGATAAAACCCGACGAGAAGCGTGGGGAGATTTTACCGCAGAGGCTCTTTAAGTGTTAAAAGCAAGTTTTAAGTAGGTAGGCGTTAAAAATTATCAGACACCCCCCTTATCAAGGGCGCAGGGGGGATCGGCACCCCCCTTATCAAGGGGGGCAGGGGGGATCGAACCTATTCCCCGAATATAATTGGATGCGGTGGGTTAGCGCTATTCGTAACCCAACCTGCGGTTTTTGTCAATATATTTTTACTTTCCGAAACCTTTGTTCGGGCGGTTTTGTTTGGCAATACGGAGGGCTTTTCCGGTTTTACCATCCTGTAGTGCGATCCGCATCGATCTCTTTTTCTGGTAGGATTGAATATCCGCCGCTAACGGATGATCGTTATCGATGCGTAGATGGGTTAAAGAACAGATAAGACCCGTTTGTTTTCCCAATTCATTTTTTAGGAAACAAATAATTCCCCCCTCGTCTCCCGTGTAGAAAATTTTATCGATCGAAAACTGGTGATCGGGTTTGTATCGCTCGCCTTTTGTTTCAGCTAGTTTTAACGTTTCGGGAGTTGCACGCACAGGGATTGGCAAACTCGCTTCCATTTTCTCAATTAACAAACGAACTTGTCGGGGATCGTCGATGGACATGGTTATTCTCCTTGATAAAATACAAATAACTGGCGATGGAACCCGATCGATCGAGTAGAATAGCAATCGAAAACGCCAATCAGGGACATTTTACCGTGAGCGCTCCGAATTCTCCCCCTCCCGGAACACAGATACTAGGAACCTTCGCCAGTCTTCTCGGTTTGTTGGGGATTTTTCTCTATTTTACGGGATGGATCTATCGGTGGGCCTATTTCGGCTGGTTTAGTCTTGAGATTAACCGTCTGGACTTGCCCTTGCGTTCCTTCCTTTTTGTGCCGATACAGGTCTTCTGTGGCGATTTCGGGGCGTTGCTGCGAACGTTTTTGGCACTGGTTGCTGTTGCCTTTGCGATTCAATTTACCCTCTGGATTTTGTCTCCCCTGCCATCCTATGCAATTGTCAGTCAATCTCAACGGAAATTTCATCAAAAATTTCAGTTTCTAAGTTTATTAGTCCGGGGAATTCCCGAATCTCTCCGAAAAGATTTGATCGCTGTTATTTGGCTATTAATTATCCTTTTTTGGTTAGCTCGAATTCAGGGATCGATCGATGCCCGTCGCGATGCAATTAATGATACTTCTACCTTACCAGTTATCACTTTAGTTTTACCAGAAAAACAGATAGCGATCGGTCGGAATCCAGAGGATGTTTTTACCGATCCTTCTCTCAAAGGTTATCGAATTATCGGTGATACTAAATTACTCGAAGAGCTGCGGGGAAAAGAAACGAATGATAGTAAAGTTAATCCCCCGCGAGTCTGGCGGTTATTAATCCAAAATAACAATTGGACTTATATTTTTCGCGGGTTATCCCCTCAGTCGGCAGAAAATGAACGTCCGGCGATTCTAGCCATTCGCGAGGATAAGGAGGGACAATTGTTGATTCTCGCGCCGGATGTCCCATAATCCCGATGAGAGTCAATCGGGGAAATGATCAAATTATCCTTGAACATGGCTGTGGCTAAGTCCCATTAATCGGGCGGCGTGGCAGCATCGGAGCTTACTGCTATAATTACTTACGGACAAAGATAATAAATAAAATTTATGGGCGACTTTTTTGATAACGTGAGCCGTTACCCCCGCTATCTGATTAGCTTTAGTTTAGGGATTTTCTTCGCCTTTTTCGGCTGGTTGGCCCCTTTATTTAAAAATCCCCTCACAGCGATCGCACTTGTGGGTTTTCTGGGGGGAACTTTCGCCTTTCTTTATTTCACCCTCAAAGCCATGCTCGGATTAGCTTGATACAATGGTAAGGGTTTCGCTGTTTTTAGGGGACGAAAATTATGGCTAACGACCGTCGAGTATCTCGCGTGTCCTCGCTAATTAAGCGCGAGGTCAGCCAAATGTTATTAATGGAAATTAAAGATGATCGGGTCGGTGCTGGTATGGTTAGCGTTACCGATGTGGATCTCTCCCACGACCTGCAACACGCTAGGATTTTTGTGTCTATCTACGGCAACAAAGATGCAAAGGCCGAAACTATGGCCGGTTTAAAAGCTGCTGCGGGATTCGTCCGGCGCGAACTCGGTCAACGCATCCGTCTCAGACGCACCCCCGAAGTGGTCTTCCTAGAAGATTCTTCCCTTGAACGCGGCGATCGAATGTTACACCTTCTTGATCATATTAAAAGCGATCGACCCCCAGAAGATGACGATTCCGATATCAGTGACCAGTGACCAGTGACCAGTGACCAGTGACCAGTGACCAGTGAACAGTAGAAGATGACTAAATTTAGGCAAAACTGGGAACTTAAACCTGATAACTGATAACTGATAACTGATAACTGATAACTGAATAGTGAGCGATCGCATTTTATCCCTAAAAGAACGTATTGGTCAGATGATAGTAGTCCGCGCTTCCGGCTATCTCTTTGACCAACAAATCCGCTATCCTGCTTGGGAACCCGTCAACGCTACCCTAAAACATTGGTTAGAAACCCTCCACCTCGGTGGGGTGATTCTCTTAGGAGGCAGCGCAGCCGAAATCGCTCTCCGCAGCCAACAATTACAAAGTTGGTCCGGGGATAATCCTCTGCTCATTGCTGCCGATATCGAGGAGGGAGTCGGCCAAAGGTTTTCCGGTGCCACTTGGTTTCCCCCCCCGATGGCTTTAGGAAAAATAGCTGAAAAAAGCTTGACAAAAGCCACAGAATATGCTAGGCAAATGGGAGCAATTACGGCTAAGGAGGCTCTAGCGATCGGGATTAACTGGATTTTAGCCCCAATTGTCGATGTGAACAATAATCCCGACAATCCGGTTATAAATATTCGTTCCTTCGCTGAAACTCCCGAAATCGTCGCTAATCTAGCTCAAGCTTTTATTTTAGGGGCGGATTCCTATCCAGTTTTGACCACGGCCAAACATTTTCCCGGCCACGGTGACACCAGCAATGACTCCCATCTCGATCTTCCCATCATCAACCACGATCATGATCGCCTAGAAGCGATCGAATTGCCCCCCTTTCAAGCGGCGATCGAGTCGGGGGTTGATAGTATTATGTCAGGCCATCTGTTAATTCCCGCTTGGGATGCCGAATTTCCTGCCACTCTTTCCTCGAAAATTCTCGAGGAAAAACTGCGCCAAAATCTCGGTTTTCAGGGTTTAATTGTCACTGATGCCCTGATTATGGGAGGAGTGACTAAAATTGCTAGTGCTGCCGCCATAGCAGTGAAGGCGGTACAGGCGGGGGCTGATATACTATTAATGCCTCCCGATCCGATCGAAGCGATCGAAGCGGTGTATAGTGCCGTACAAGCGGGTACAATTAGCGAAGCCAGAATTAATGATTCTTGGCAGCGTATTCAACGAGCAAAAGAGAAATTAGGGCAAAGACAGCCATCCTTAGAATCCTTAAGCAGTTTAGCGGCACCGCAAGCTCTAGAGATTGTCAGCGATATTTTAAAAGATTCCCAAACAGTTAGCGGTAATTTACCCATTAAAGCCACTCAAGGCCGCAATTTAATCATTATCGATGATTTACTCAATTGTGACTTTCTCGATCGCTCTTGTCCGGCGGTGACAATTCCCCGACAATGGGGTTATCAAACCCAAATAATCGACCGTAGCACCTTTAATCAGTCCCTCGTCTCCCCAGAAACGACTCTCCTACAAGTATTCATCCGTGGCAATCCTTTTCGGGGTAGTGCCGGATTAGGGGAGGAAACGAAAGCTGTCTATCAAGCTTTGCTGAAAACCGGACAGATTCAAGCATTGATTATTTATGGTAGTCCCTACGTTTTCCAGTGGTTTCGTCAACAAAGCGGAGAAATTCCCTATCTTTTCAGCTATGGACAACAAGCAAGCGCCCAAAAAATCGCCCTAGAAACTGTTTTTGAGGGGCCCACTAGGGGCGAAAATCAGACCGATACTTTCATTTAAGGGCAAAAATCGTCTAGTAACCATTGGGCAATGCGATCGGAGGCACCGGCCGGTCCCATTCTCTGACGACCATTAACGGCGATTTCTTGCCACTTTGGGGGATTTTGTAATAAATATTCTAACTTGTCTGCCACTGACTCGGCACTATCGCCTAAGAGAATTGAACAGCCTAATAAACGCTGTTGCAGTTTGGCAAAATGGGGAGTAAATTGTGGTCCAGATCCCGCAATTGTGATCGCCGGTTTACCCAAACCGACGAACTGTTCCGTGGCAGTTCCCGCCATGGCGATCGCTAGATGGCAACGGCCTAAATATTCGGCGTAATCCCTTTGAGAAATAGTTATAAATACCTCTTGACAAATAAACTTATTTGTGCTATGTTCTCGCCAACCTTGGGAAATTAAAGCAGCCGTAAAAGATTCTAGGGGGAGAGAAGGAGCGATCGCCGCCAAAAATTCCAGCTTGTAAGCGGGAAAACGGCCGATAATGGCCGCCACAGCTGCGAGAATTTGCTGCCAATTGTGGAGAGATTCGGGAAAGCGCGAACCGGGTAGCAGCAGAATAGTTAGGCAATCTTGGGGAAAATCGTCTGTTATCGAGGGTAAAAGGTCATCCATCATCGGATTACCCCCATCGACAACGGCAATTGACCACTGTTGTAAAATTTTGCTAGTTAAACTATCCCGGGGAAAAACCCCCCGACAGCGAGGATGAGCCATTAACCAGCGTTCCCAGGGATAATAGTAGGAACCCCAGAGGCGATCGATCATCGAGCTACTATCTAACCATCCCTGCTCATCCCGGAGATAGTATTCTGATTTAGCCGTTCCCACAAAAGCATAATCTGTCTCGCTCAACCAAGCAAGGGCAAGGGGTAAAATATCTCCCACTGCGACAATTTTTCCCCCTTCTTGGCCCCAATTTCTGACCAGACGGTATTGACGGGAGGTTAATCCTAATAATCCCTCTCGTAGATCTCGCCATAATTGTTTGACATCCCCGGTGATAAAACCCCCAGAGGGCATTTTTTGACCTCGATCGAGAAGGGGAATCCCCAGACGAGTATAAGCATAACCGTTACCCACTAGGGGTAAAGCAGTAATATCCGGACAGTGGGGAGATGATTGCAGTCTTTTAATAATCCGGATCGCGATCTCATCTTCACCGTGGCCATTACTCAAAAATAATAATTTCACTTTTTTTCTTAACTTCTGGCTTAAAGTCCTAAACTTCGGTTGTTTTATTGCCTTCGACCCTAGACAATGCTGATGGTTAGGGAACAATCAATTTTATAAAAGCAGTTAACCAACTCCCATTTAGTCTAATCTACCAAAAGGTTTCACCGATCGCTTATCTCTGTCCTGATAGCGACCATTTGACCAAAGGCAAGACTAAGTGATAAGAGATGAGTTTAACTGCTTCTATTTTTCTCGATCAAAAGACCAGATTTAGCCCCCCAGAGCCGAGGAGGCCAGAAAGCTGGTCTGATCGCTATATTAGAATCAGTGATTAATTGGCATCCTAGCGGAAAAAATGATTATCGACTTACCCGATCGAGAAGCTACTGTCAATTTAGGGGAAAAACTGGCGCAAACCCTGGCCTCCGGCAGTGTAATTTTATTAAAAGGCGATTTGGGAGCGGGAAAAACCACCTTAGTACAGGGAATTGGCTTAGGATTGGGCATTCAAGAGCCTATAGCTAGTCCTACCTTCACCCTCGTTAACGAGTATAGCGAAGGCCGCCTTCCTTTGTATCATTTGGATTTGTACCGTTTGCAGGGTCAAGATATCGAGGCGCTGTACCTAGAAAATTATTGGCAGGGAATCGAGGTGGATTTAGGGATAGTGGCGATCGAATGGTCGGAACGTTTAACTTTTTTGCCGGAAAATTATCTAGAGATTACTTTACTCGATCGAGGTGAGCAGGGACGACGAGCGCTGCTCAATTTTGTCGGTGGGGACGAAAAAAATAGCGACCCCACAGGACTCGCTATCAGCACTTAACTCTTTAAGCAATCAAACTTTAGCGGTAACTTTCCGCATCTAAGATAGATGTTGGGTTCGATCCCCCCTTAATCTCCCTTGATAAGGGGGGAACTGATAGTTTTTAACACCTAACTACTTAGGGTTTGCGGCAAAAAGTACGGGTGAAGCATTCGGATAGAAAATCTCTGGTTTCACCGATAGGTTATTACCCGAATGCTTCGCCCCTACAGGACGCGGGCCGATGAAGACGCAAGGTTTTGAACGACGATTCTCTCAAAATATTGCACCTGTTTCACGAGAAAAGCCACAAAACTCTTACCTTGCCTACATTTCACATTTATTTAGCAAACCCTACTTATAAGATGCAAAAAAATAACTATTTTTTCACCTTTAATTTGCCGTTCTCACGGGGAAACTATCAGCTTTTCAGAGATATAATACTAAAAAAATCGGTAATTTCTGCCAATTTCATACTTTCTTTAGATTTATCTTCTATCTTGATGTCTGATGGATTTTGGCAGTGGTTGACCTTTTCCCCTCCTAGGGAATTGTGGAAAGACAAAAGAAGCGATCGAGTGCTAGTTATGAGATGAGCGATGCAGGAAGAAAAAGCGATATTTAATATCAACAATACTTTCTATCGACCGGAGAGTAAAATCGTCCGAGATTTAGGAGTTTTAGGGGCGGCAATTGCCCAAAAAGAGCGGGGAAGTTTGCGGGTTTTAGAAGTAATGAGCGGCTCTGGTGTGCGAGCGCTCAGGTATTGGTTAGAAAGTGGTGCGGATTGGCTGTGGGTTAATGATGGGAATCCAGAAATTAAGCCGACTTTAGACGCTAATTTAGAGAAGTTATTACAACAGAAAAAAGGCAAAATAACCTATAAATCTGCTCAAGAAGTTCTCCTAGAATGTTATCTTGAAAAAGACCATTATGATCTAGTTGATATTGATGCTTTTGGTTCTCCCGCATCTCTGTTTAGTGCTATTCCTTTAGCCACTAAAATCGGTGGTTTAATTTATCTAACTAATACCGATGGACGGACGCTGACGGGTCATAATCTAGAAAATAGTTTAGCTGATTATGGAGCGTATGCTCGCAATCATCCAGCTGCCCACGAACAGGGATTAAGATTAATTATCGCCGGTTTGCAATTAGAATCGGCCCGATTAGGTTTAGGAATTACGCCGATTTTTTCCTTCTTTTTTGGTCAAAGTTATCGGGTGATGGTGCGGTTAACAGCTAATAGACAATTAAATAGTCATAACTACGGTTTTCTCGGTTATTGTCATAGCTGTGGGGAATATCAATCAGTGCCTTGGCCAAAGTTAGGCAAGATAGTTTGTTCTGGGGACGGGCAACCTTTAACCTTAACTGGACCCTTGTGGTTAGGCAGTTTACACGATCGCTTTTATCTAGAAAAGATGGCAGATTTAGCTGATCAATGGCAGTGGAAAAAGGTAGTTAAATTGTTAGAAATAATGAGGGAAGAAAATGATTTTCCTCCCTATTTTTATAGCTTTCGGGAAATTGGGAGAAGGGGTAAATTAGATCTACCCAAAAGAGAAGATTTAATTGCGGCTCTCTTAGAACAAGGTTATCGAGCTGCTGCCACCCATATTAACCCGCAAGCGGTGAAAACTAACGCTTCTTTAGCCCAATGTATCGCACTACTCAAGGACTAATTAGTTAATACCAATAACTAGAACTTTGTTGGGGTTCAGGGGCAAAAGCTAACCAGTAAGGGAATTGTAAAAGAGCGAAATTCAGCCTTTCTTCCGTATCATCGATGATAATGAGCGGTGAATACTTATCCTCAATTAAACGTTCCGCTTTTTGAATTAAAGCTTCCGGAGACTCAAAGAGAACGATGCCGCGGTCCGGTCCAAAATCGGCGCGGGAAATGCCGAGACAATCTTGGAGACCGCGCCGCCATTCGCCTAAACGTTCGGGACTATTAGCCAGAACGAGAGAACGGAAGCGATCGCCCTGTAATTCCGCCATAATCGAGATAATTGCCGAAGCGACCAGAATATTCTGGAGACGGCTGCCCATACCGCGAACCGTACCCCGGCCCCCCTGTTTAAAGAACCACTGTTGCACCCGTTCGGCGTGAATTGGTTCAAAAGTGCGCCGTAATTGCCAAGGGGGACCGTAATAGTCAGGACGACTGCGATAACGGTCTAAAAGAGTTTGGATGCGCTGATTTTGCTCAGAAAAGCCCTGCCTAGGGGTAGATTGTCCCACCGGTTCCGATTCATAACCCGAACGGTTAGAACGACGAGGTTCTTGCCAATTATCCCGGCCCTGGTTACTGCTACGGGAGGGACGGGAACTTTCTTCGCGATCATCCCGGCCTTGACTGCCACGGGATGGACGGGGGTTTTCCTCTCGTTGGGTCCGCAGGGGAGGTTCCACGGGTCGGGGGGATTTTTCGGGGGTTTCAAAACGGGGTAATTCCAACTGTTCGGCAGCCGCGGCCAAATCCTGTAAACTGCCCACCAGATAGTCTTTAAATCCCTGAACCCGCACGGCCAACTCCTGGGAGACTCCGGCGAAATTACTCCGCATTTCCTGCCGAATCCGCTCACGACGGCGTTCTAACTGTTCGATCGCCACTTCTAAAGCCTGTTTGCGTTGTTCTAGGTCTTTTACGCCTTCCTTGAGCATTCTTTCGATTTGAGCTTTGATATCCCCCAATTCCTCGGCAATCAAGCGTTCTTTCTCCGCTTTTAATGCCGAGATTTCTGCCGCTAGGCTCTGTTTTTGCCGTTCTAGAGCCTCGATTTCTGCTCGTAGGGGTTGCGCTTGCGCTGGGGGAACTAATTCGCCTTCGGGGGCGATTGCCGATGGCTGGGGATTCTCTACTGGGCGATCGTTCCACAGATCATCAAAACTAAATTCTTCGACAGATTCATTAGGTAAGTCTGTCATTTTGTCAAGGGGTAAAACATTAAAATCTTCTGAAGTCATCGGCTTTAGAAATGCAGAGCGAACAGAGGGCCAAGGCAGGCAATTAAGACGCTATTAGCCAGATTTTATTTTATCTCAATCTTAGTTCGCTTCTGAGTCGATCGCTGGCGATGCTGCTAAAGGATAGTATTTTTCGAGGCAAAGTCTCAGGGTTGCGCTGTCAAAGATAATGGGCAAAAAATGAATGCTGTTAATTTCTTTGAAATAAAATAGGATCGGGACTTTGTTCCAGAAAATCCGCCAATTTTGCCATTCTTGGTAGGGAAAGGAGCGAATTTGTTGTCCAGATAGATAGACATCTAGGGAAGTGGGGGTAAACTGGAGACGAATGCGGGTAGTCTGGAACATCAAGAATAGTCCTAACAGGGAGAAAATTATGCCGAGCCAGACCTGTAAAAAGAGTAAAGGCAGCGATAAAATTACCAAAAACAGGGGAATTCGATAGTTAGGAGCCAGTTCGATCGTTCCTGTTACTTCTTGCGGGGAAATAGTTTTCATCGGTGTCCCTATCGGCAGTCAGCCAAAATATCTTCACTTCTAGTTTATCCCATTGTTTTTCGATAGGCGATCGAGATAATCGAGACTCGATCGGCGATGATCTGGAGGTGTCATGGCATCATAGAAGGAGACTTTACCCCCATAGGCACGCCGGAGATTAAAATCAGTTAAGACCTTAGATCGTTGATCGGCGAGGATTAATTCTTTATTTAAGAGGATTAAATCAGCAAAATGGGTGATAGATTCGCCTAAATCATGGTTAACCACCATGACAATCTTATTTTCTTGGGCTAACTCACCAAAGATATTAAAAAGAATCCCCTCGGTTTTTTGATCTACCCCAACGAAAGGTTCATCAAAACAGAAAATCTCCGCTTCTTGGGCCAAAGATCTGGCTAAAAAGACTCTTTGCTGTTGTCCTCCCGACAACTGACCGAGGGGACGATGGCGTAAATCAGCCATTTCCACCCGTTCTAGGGCATTTAAAGCCTGTTGACGACTAATATGGGAAAAAGGACGAAACCAACCCGTTTTTCTGACTCTCCCCATCATTACCACATCCCAAGCGCTGACGGGATAGGTCCAGTCGATTTGAGATCTTTGGGGAACATAAGCGACTTTATCCAGTTGTTGCTGTAGAGATTGCCCTTGATAGTTAACGCTTCCCTGTTGTACGGGAATTAATCCTAGCATGGCTTTGATCAGGGTACTTTTGCCCGCACCGTTGGGACCGATAATACCAGTTAATCGTCCCGGATGAATTTTCAGGGTGATATCCCGTAGGGCCTCCACGCCGCGATAATATACTCCCAGATGACTAACTGTAATTGTCCTTTGCATAGTTGTTAACCCGAGTCTCCATTTCTAGCATAACTAAAAATGAGACAAATATGAAGCAACCATGAAAAGATTATGAAAGATAGCTAGGGTGAGATCAATCGCCACTCAGTAAAGCTTCCACGAATTCGTAACTGGAAAAAGGCCGCAGATCCTCGATTCCTTCCCCAGCACCGACAAAGCGAATCGGGAGGTTAAGCTGACGCGCTACGGCAAGGGCAACACCCCCTTTAGCTGTACCATCGATTTTAGTCAGGATCACGCCGCTTAATTGGGCAGCTTCCGAGAAAACTTCTGCTTGTCGCAGGCCGTTTTGTCCTAAAGTGGCATCGAGAACTAGAAGGGATTCCACCACGGCACTCTCGGCTTTTTTGTCGATAATGCGGCGAATTTTGCTTAATTCTGCCATTAAGTTCTTTTTATTCTGCAATCTTCCCGCCGTATCCACTAAGAGTAATTCTATCTCCCTGGATTTAGCGGCTTCGATACCATCGTACACCACGGCGGCCGGGTCGGTATTTTTGCCCGGGTTGGCAATGACTTCGACTTGCGATCGCTCTCCCCAAACTTTCACCTGCTCCACGGCAGCAGCGCGAAAGGTGTCGGCAGCGGCAATTATACAGCTATAGCCAGATTGTTTAGATAAATGGGCTAATTTACCGATAGTCGTTGTTTTACCAACTCCGTTAACTCCTGTGAGCATCCAGATATTTAATTTGCCTTTTTCTGGCTCAAAACCGGGGTTGCTATAATTGGCTAAAGGTGCATCTAAAATCTCGCGGATAATTTCTTTGAGATATTCGATCGCTTTTTCGGGGGGCAGAGCTTCCTGTTTTAGCTTATTTTGGAGGGTAGTGATAATATAATCGGTGGCATCTACCCCCACATCGGCCTGAAGCAATAAAGCTTCGATTTCCTCCACCGCGTCTTGATTGAGGGGACCCTGACCGACCACGGCCTTAAGCTGATTGACCAAGCTGCGGCGCGTTTTGCCTAAACCCTGACGCAATTTTTTTAACCAGGTGATTTCTTCTTCCGAAACGTCCTCTGCTTGTCGTCCCTGATTGGCTAAAACTTTGGCCGACCAGATAAAATCTTCATCTGGTTCTGTGGGGGTTTCGATGGCGGTTTCTTTGAGAATTTCGAGGCGATCGGATTTTTTCAGCCATGCGGGGGTATTATCCTCGGTTTCTTCTTCTTTAACTGGTTCTTCCTCTTGCGGAGGTTCTGTTTCAGCAATGGATGTTTCAGGGGTTTCGCTGACGACTGCCTCGGCCGTGGCTTTTTTCTCTTGAATATTTTTAAAGGCTTTTTTGGCCCAATCTAAATACTCTTCCTGACTGGTTGTCTCGCTGGGGGTTTCCTCTACGGGTGCGGGGGGTGTTTGTTCTTGTTCGGGTTGGACTTTCTGACGACGGAACCAGTTAAACATAGGAGAAACTAAACATAAAACTATTTATCTAGTTTATCTTAACCCTTGAAGTGAGCAATTTTGATAGTTAGATTTTTAATTATGGATTTCTCCGCATTTTTTGCCAGAGATTAAGGGAAAATGATAACCTTGCTCAAGGATAACTTTATCTCTTTTTAGGGAAATGCTGTATCCTAGAAAATAGAAGAAGAAGGAGAGTCAAAAATGTTAAGCACTACCGAAACTAAATATTATACTCCCGAAGAATATTTCGCCCTAGAGGAAACGTCCGAGGATAAACATGAATATCGTCAAGGAGAAATTATCCCAATGGTAGGAGCCACCACTAATCATAATCAGATTTGTCTAAATTTTTGCCGTAATTTTCCCTTAAATATCAATAATCAAGATTATTATACCTACATGGAAACGGTGCGTTTATGGCTATCAGATTATAGTATTTACACCTATCCCGATGTGATGGTGATTAAAGGTCAACCTCTCTATCAAGGGAATAGTCAATCTAACGTGATCAATCCCTTAATTATTGTCGAAGTTCTCTCTAATTCTACCCAAGCTTATGATCGAGGGGATAAGTTTAAATTCTATCGTTCCTTGCCAACTTTTCAGGAATATATTCTGATTGAACAATCTAGTTATAGTGTAGAACGTTACTATAAACAAAAGGATGATCAATGGTTAATTGATTTCCTCACGGGGGAAAATGCGGTTTTACAATTGGTGTCGGTAGATTGGCAGATTTCTTTGCAAGATTTATATCAAAGAGTCAATTTTGACCTAGCAGAAACCTAAAATTAAGAGAAAGGTGAAAGAGAGTCGCTGTCAATAAAATCGTCATCTCAAAACGGACTACTATATGTTAAATCTATGGACGCTCTAGATTTTTCCGATCAACTACAATAGACCTCTTGCATAAATCCGAAAACAAACGATATAAACAATAATGGGAGGGACTTTCAGTTAATTATTTATTAGTAGTTGATAATCTTCAAAAATGTTGCTGTACAAGGATCGAATTAAGACTTTTGCAAGAGGTCTAAGAGGTCTATTGGCTCGAAACTGTTTCCTGTTCCCATAATTTACGCTTCCAATTCTTTAATTGCCTTTTCAACTTCAATCAAAAGTAAACCTAAATCTTGAGTAATTACTTGCCAGACAATATCTAAGTCAATATCAAAATAAGCATGAACAATACGATTTCTCATGCCGATTATTTGTCGCCAAGGGATTTTAAAATACTTAACTTGGCAAGGTTCAGAAACATTATTAGCAGCTTCGCCCATTATTTCAATTAATCTTACGAGAGCTAAAGATAACATCCTATCGTCATCTAAATCTTGTCTGGTGCGATTATTTACAAAAGATAATGCCTCTTTTGCTGAATCTCTGATGTGTTTTAGCCGGGTTCAATCATCAATTTTGCTCATAAATAACTATAGCTTCTGCTAAGACTTGCTCACGAAAATAACGGCTTAAATCTGCCGCTGTTCTTAAATCTATCTGGCGATTTATTATATTTGATAACTCATCTTCCATCGTAATAATAGCTAAACCAGGAGTCTTCCCTTGTTCAAATTCTACTAAAACATCAACATCACTTTCTCTGGTAAAATCATCCCTTAATACTGAACCAAATAAAGATAACTTGCAGATCGAGTGACGCTGACAAAATTGTTTAATTTCTTCTTGAGATAAATTAATAGGAAGAGTTGTTTTTTTCATGGTTAAAACTCCTAATTGATGATTTTTAAATCTCAGATTTAAGAGGGGTGACGGTGACTTATTTCTGATTCTTCTTGGTATAAATTCACGAAATGGTTGAATTATTTTTCTAAGATTTATCGGATTGTTTGTGTTGCTGTTCCTCCCCATTTCACTTCTCAAGATTGTTCAGTTTGTGGAACGAGAATTCAAAAAACCTTAAGCACTAGAACTCATCAATGTCCTAATTATCAAACAGTCTTAGATAGGGATCATAATGCAGCAATAAATATTCTTAAAAAAGGGTTGAAATATTTGGGAAATTATCTCAACGGTACTGTTGGGCAAACAGAAACCGACCCAAACGCCTTGGGAGAGTCCAGCCTCTGGATTCTTAATGGAGACATTGAGAATCTAAGCTGTCTCGTTGAACAAGGAATTTCTGATAGTGATAGGTCAAGAATCCCCCATCACAGCGTAGCTTGACGGTGGGAGTATGTCAAGATACCTAGATTATCACGTTCGACATCCCGACAACGTCCCGTTGTCAGAAAACGGGGTCGCAGACGCTCGACGGTCGGGGAATGACGACGAACGGGGTCAAATAGCATCAGAAAATAGAGGGAAAACATTTGACGTGATGGACGATTTGGTATGCTATTTAAACGGGCTTCCACAGATTAAAACACGACCGTTTTATTGTACTCCCTTCGATTGATTCAAGAGATTTTGGTAACATTCAGTCGGGGTAAGGTAAGATAAATATTTAAAGGGAGTCTGATTAATTATTTCTGCAAATCTTTCGTTATCAACCGCATTGTACCGATCTAATTTAGCGATTAAATTCTTCATGTTATTCATGGAGCTTACCAGACTCCTATTCTCGGATTTGAGATAATGAATTTCAGGGGAATCGCCCTCTTGCTGGTCAATGGTGGTAATTTGAGCGATAATTCCCTTAATTCCCTGCTTATACGAAGAAATTAAGGTGTATAAACTCTTTTCCTGAGTAATGAGAAAAATACCTCGCTTCCTGAGATCGAGGACATCAATTCGCCAAGCATTAACATCAGCGATAAAATCTTCTCTTGACTGCACTTCTACTTGGAGTCTTGCGGCCGCTTTACTTGATAAAATTAGATTCATCTCTAAAAATAAAGTTAATTATCAGCTAAAGTAGTAATGGATCAATAAATTATACCAATTTTCAATAGTCGTGATTAACAGTTCTTCAGTTTGTCTTATGCAATGGACGGGGTTATAAGAAATGAAACCCTTATAGAGAAAGACGTTTAGCGATTTTTGTCAATTATTTTCTATCTAAAGCGAACTCATCAATTAAATCCCTTGCCAGATAGAGATTTAGTCGATTTATGCCCCCCTATCGAACCATACCAAGTAACGAAGAGCCGAAAAACCTTCGTCACTTGAAATGCCCATGCTGCTCACAAAATTGGTTAATTGTCAATAGCGTTTTAGGTGCGCTTACCCTTAGGTAGGAATAATTACATGGTTTGAACGGAATAAAATTTTAATTTTTCCTCAATCTTTCTGACAATTCGGAGCGCTGTGACTCCCGAAATCTTCAATTATTCTATTAAGTGCTATAATTTTATTGATGAAACAATTTTTGCTGGTAGCTAGTTAAGCTTAGAAGGAGTTGATGTCATGTTAGTTAAAGGAATTAAAAAAGGCAAAACTATTGAGTTATTAGAGGAAGTTGATTTTCCTGATAATGAAGAGGTATTAGTGGAAATTAGAGAGGTTAATGATTTTTGGTCAGCCTTGCAAGATTTTAGGCAAAGAGTAGATTTGGCAAGTCTTGATGATGATACTTTTGATAATTTACGGGACAATTCAACGGGTAGAGATGTTCGTTTATGACTCTCAAATATTTGCTAGATACTAATATTTTGTCAGAGGCTAAACGACCTCACCCGAATGAGAAGGTCATGACGAAGCTAAGATTATCTAAACGGGAAATAGCCACAGCTACGCTGGTTATCCATGAGCTATTATTTGGTTGTTTTCGACTTCCTCTGTCTAAAAAAAGCCAAGACTTAGAGGATTATGTAAATAACGTTATTTTAGCCAATCTACCTTTATTCGATTTTGACTTAAAATCAGCCCAATATCACGCACGGGAAAGGTCAAGGTTGTCTAAAGTCGGTAAGAGTCCTGCTTTTGTCGATGGTCAAATAGCGTCTATTGCTTTTACCAACAATTTGACTTTAGTTACCAATAATGTTGATGATTTTCAAGATTTAGAAGGTTTAGTGATTGAAAATTGGTTTCTCTAATCTGTAATTGTTCCGTGTTAATACTCGATGCCCAGAAAGATGATCACTAAGTCATCGATCGCTGCCTAACGATGTCCACTCCCCTCACTTAACGATTCGTTAAGTGAGGAACTCGAAAAATTCCTTAAGCGAGCGGCTCAAACCAAGTTAAGGTTCCGTTAGGGTGGGCTGTTCTCGATACTTTCTAACATTCGTTTGATGGCTCCATCGATGGTTGCCGTACCGACGCGATTTCGGTATCCTAACAGCCGCTCCCAAGTAGCCTGTTCTACCCTGACATACCACTCACAGCCGTTACCCGCCCTGTAATTCAGCCCTTCTTTGACCTGAAATTTAGGGTCGATAGTTTTTGGGGAAAGGAAGTCCGAACCTAACATTTCCCTGTTGCCATCGTCGAAAAGGTTGATGGCCGCGTAGGGATTGGGCAACGCGGTTATTTCACCCGTCTGTCCTTTTCTGGGATGCTCACCAGTAACGGTGACGGAATTTCCCACGGTCAACCGAGCAGATTTAACCGACCCATCTTCACTTAACGATTTTTCCGTTAACGTCCCGTCTTCTCTTTCACTTAACGATTTTCGATGCCGACCGATGTTAGTTGTGTCCATGGTCGATACGGTAAGAGAAAAAATAGGGAATGAGGGTAAAAGGGGAAAAAGGAAAAAGGGTTAGAGAGTTCTCCCGAATACGCAGATTCGGCAGGCTCACTGCGAGCAGACTACCACCAAGAACCGCCCCGCATGACAGAATATAGATTATTTTCGTCTTGCAGTGAGCCTGCCGAATCTGCTTTTTCAGTAGATTCTAAGCTATTTTCAGCATCAAGATTTTCCTCTTGATTATTATCAAGCCATGCACTACCATCAGTAGGCGCATTTTCATAATTGTCATGCCAGTCATCCATACACCATTCCCAGACATTACCGTGCATATCGCTGAGTCCAAAGGCGTTGACGACTTGAAAATAACCTACAGGTGTTGTTTGTTGGCGATATTCTCCTTGTGTCCCTTTGCCATAGGATTTTTCCCCTCGATAATTGGCTAAGTCTGTTGTAATGGTTTCCCCAAAGTGGAACGGTGGATAAAATTCCCCTTTTTCTAGATTTAAAAGTGTTGTCACACCTCGACAAGCGTATTCCCATTGTGCCTCCGAAGGCAGTCTATAATCTCTCCCCGTTAGCTTAGACAGTCGCTGGCAAAACTCTACAGCTTCATACCAATTGACTCTTTCAACGGGTCTTTGCCATCTATCTATTTCCCTGTCTTGATCTTGATAGGGTTTTTTGAAATAAGAGGGGTCTTCATCTAAATCTATATTAATTTTTAAATCGGTTCGAGAGGCGATCGCTTGCCATTGCGCTTGAGTAATGGGGTAACGTCCCATCAAAAACGAGGTAATGGTTACATGATGTTGGGGTCTTTCATCAGCATGGCCCCCTTCTTCTGTCTCTGGTGAACCCATAGTGAAGGTTCCATCGGGAATCAAGACCATTTCTAAGGGGACACCATCAATATAGTCTCTATAGCCTCGAAACTTTTGGCTTTGGCGTTTTACTTGCAGTGTTTTCACGCTTCTAGTTCCCAAAATATTAGTGGAGGGCTGGAAAACTGTTCGGTTTTACCCTACCAAGCTTCCCAACCCGGTTTGATTTTTGGATACCGTTACCAGCATCTCAGGAAAAGGCTGAACTCTCTGGCGCACTCTTGACAGATTCCCACCTGCCAACTCTGACTGTAAAGAGTTCTCCCGAATACGCAGATTCGGCAGGCTCACTGCGAGCAGACTACCCGAAAACCGTTATTGTTGTTGCGGTTGTCGCGGCGGTTGTTGTTGTTGCGGTAAGCGGAACGGCAGTTGTTAGGATTGTTGTTCCAAGAACCGCCCCGCAGTCGGGTTCGCCTTCCCCTTCTTCAACTCCTCGTAAAAACAAGGGAATCGAATATCTGTTTTCTTAATCGCCAGGTGTCACCATGTTTCAAGTGAGATTCCCAACTGTTAAGCGATCGCTTGATATCCTCTACATTGATTTTACCTTCAGCATAATCTTTTTGCAATTTTCTCAGTCTTTTTCTGCCACGATGTAAGTTGCTATTTCTCACCCGAATTGTGTCGGGGAAAATCCGAAACCCTAGAAAGCTGGAACCATGTTTTGTTTCAAATAACTGACTCTTAATGGGGTGAATTTTTAACCTGAGTTGGACTAAATAGTCTTCAATCAATATTCGAGCATCTTTGAGAAATTGATGGTCATCAGAAAATAAAGAAAAATCATCTACATATCGCACATATCTAGTGACTTTGAGTTGTTCTTTAACAAAATGATCAAAGCCTGATAAGTAAATATTTGCCATCCATTGACTGGTTAGATTTCCTATTGGTAAACCATGGCTACGTTGTATGGGCGTGAGTAAATCATCTCCTGGGAAATAATGGTTAACTTCTTCTTGTTCGTTGCTGTTATCAATAATGGCATCAATTAGCCAGAGGGTATCTGGGCATTTGATTTTTCGTCTGATGAGTTGTTTAAGGATTTCATGATCAATACTAGGGAAATATTTTCTAATATCACATTGTAAAACATAACGACTAGAACGAGCAAAATCGGTAAAGCGCATCAAGGCTTTATGGGTTCCATAACCTTCTCTATTAGCATAAGTATCACTAATAAAAGTTCTCTCAAAAATGGGAATAATGATATTGCATAAAGCATGGTGAACAACTCGATCTCGATAGGGGGCTGCCGAAATTAAACGACTTTTTATATCTCTTAGGTGAAAAGTTCGATAGCTTCCTGGTTGATAGGTTTTATCTTTTAGTTCTTGCTGAATTTTTAATAATTCCGTTCCTAAGTTATAATTAAATTGTAAAACATTCTCTCTAAACCGCTTTCCTTTTTGAGCTTTTCTAGCTGATAGATAAAGATTATCAAAGTCAATAATTTGAGGATATAAGTTACCGTAACGCTTCATAATAGTGGGAAATTATTAGATTAATGTTTGCAGGAAATTAGGATATTAATTAATTTGAATTAATATGGTTTGAGTTGTTCACGTTGGACATCCACATCAGAAAAAATCATAATCTTCTGTCCAAATTGCGGCGGGTAAAGCTAAGGCTACAGTTTCCCAATCATTGGAATCTCTAGGAATCCCTTTTTTAGCCTCTGCTTTTAGTTCTTGGTAAAACGATAAAGGCAAGGTGATAATTTTACTATCAATTAGTCTTAAGGCGGCTTCTAATTGCAGTTGTCCTAATTCTTGAGTTAAATTTGTTTTATTCACAATAATGGAAATTCGCTTTTGTAATTCATATTGAACTTACTCTCTCATTTTTTCAGCTAAGAATAACCCTAAGCTTTTTGATATAGTTGAATCCCTTCCTCGCTTTCTAAGAAGTTCAGCCACTAAAATATTCGTGCCAACTACTAAAGGCAGGATTCTTAAATCTTCATAAACATTTACACATATTCTTCTTCAGCCAAACCTGTTTATTTTAATACTTTTTCCATAATTATATCAAGTTCTTCCTTTACTTTTTTGGCTGTCTGAGAATCAATAACAGGCTTATAATAGCCTATAATTTTGCTATTATATTCTATGGCAATTGGTTCTTTTTGAGTTAATAAAGCCTCTTTTTCTAGCTCATTCAATTTAACTGTTTTCATAATATTTTGGACTGTTGTTTGCTTTAGTGATGTTATTCTCGTTGACGTTGGGTTTTAATCCAGCCTCCCAATTCTATACCAATTTCATCAATTTTTTGACTGACATACTGATAACGTTTTAGATCAATTAATTGAAAATCTAATATTAGTCTCGTTTGATGCCGTAAAATGTCTAATTGAACATTTAAGTTAATTAGGGCATTTAATTTATTTTTCTCATATTTAGCCTTAATTAACCCCTCTAATAAATCATACAATTGATTGACGATTCTATCCCCTGCCGTAAATTTATGAACTTTGGGGAATCTCTCGATTATAGGCACATAATACTTGATTAGATCATAGGTTTTTTGAATAATTGATAATTCTTTCATCTTGGTAATAGTTTTAGCTCAAATCCTGCACCATAATTGAAAAATCACAAATCCCCGACTTTTAAAGCCTAAAACCCTGATTAACTCGGTAAAAAATCTGGGATTTTAGACTAGGTACCAGATCTCAGTTTAACAAATATATTCGATCAACCTGTCTTTGCTTAATGTCATCAAACCTTGATATTGGAAAATCAAAAATATAGCGATCCGCTTGGAAAAGGAAAAAGTAAAACATAGAGTAAAGGGTAAAAGGGGAAAAAGGAAAAAGGGTTAGAGAGTTCTCCCGAATACGCAGATTCGGCAGGCTCACTGCGAGCAGACTACCCGACCAAGAACCGCCCCGCATGACAGAATATAGATTATTTTCGTCTTGCAGTGAGCCTGCCGAATCTGCTTTTTCAGTAGATTCTAAGCTATTTTCAGCATCAAGATTTTCCTCTTGATTACTATCAAGCCAAGCACTACCATCAGTAGGCGCACCGTCATAATTGTCATGCCAGTCATCCATACACCATTCCCAGACATTACCGTGCATATCGTATAATCCGAAAGCATTGGGGGGAAATTGACCAACGGGGGTGGTTTCGTTTCTACCTTCGCCTTTGGGTTCATCAGCATAAGTTCTAGAAGCATTATAATTGGCTAACTTATCAGTGAGGGTTTCTCCAAAGTAAAAGGGTTGGTAAGATTCACCTTTTGCGAGGTCTAGGGGTTCTGTCATAGCACGACAAGCGTATTCCCATTGTGCCTCCGAAGGGAGTCTATAGTCTCTCCCCGTTAGCTTAGACAGTCGCTGGCAAAACTCTACAGCTTCATACCAATTTACTTTTTCTACGGGTCTAAGCCATCTATCTATTTCCCTGTCTCGATCTTGATAGGGTTTTTTGAAATAAGAGGGGTCTTCATCTAAATCTATATTAATTTTTAAATCGGTTCTAGCAGCGATCGCTTGCCATTGACCTTGAGTAATGGGATATTTCCCTATGAAGAAAGGAGGAACCGTTACATTATGTTGGGGACGTTCATTATTACGGCTATCTTTTTCATTTTTAGGAGAACCCATCGTAAAAGTACCACCAGGTATAGATACCATGTCGAGGTCAACGTTATTTGGTAGAGTTTCTGTGAAACAGTTAGCGGTGTGGGTGGTAGTTTTAATGATTTCGCCGCGACGGTTTACTGTGGGGGTTTCAAAGGAAAAGTTACGGAGATTTTGGCTCAATAAGTCTGTATATACAGGTAAGTCTTGTCTTCCAAAAAGCACGGGTCTAATTTTTGTGCCTTGACTGGGCAAATATCGAGGTAAATGACCTCGGTGAGCTTCAAGACTAAATGTATATTCATCCCACATTAGCCAACGTTCCATCTTACTGTCATACCAACCCACTCTCTGTCCAAATCGTTGATAAAGTTGCTCCGAGTCTTGTCCAGGTTGACACCCAGCACTTAACCAGATTTGTTTTTGCACACTAAATCCAAAGTGTCCTTGACTATATTCAATCCAAAGTCGGTCAAGTATTTGTAAAACATCGGAAGGCAATTGTTGTAAATCGAATTCATCTAGCCAACCTCTTTGTTCTTGATTAGTAGCTTTTAAGATAATATTGCCCGTTTCTCTATCTGCTTCTTGCCATTGGCGATCAATGAGTAATTTTTCTAAATGATTATAATCAATTATGACTGGTTCAAAAGCGATCGTGGCTACTTCGGCTTCAAATTCAAAGAGTTCTAATTCAGGTAAAGTCCCTGGTTTAGAGTTAACATATTGAAAATAAAGATATTGTTGTAGAGTTTTTAATTTAGTAGAACTTGTTGATGAAAATAAATCAGGCTTTAAAGTTTCAAACTTACGGTAGATGCTAGTTAAACGACTACTAATCGCACCAGGAGAAATTAGAAGTTGTTCAGCTACTTCATGGACAAGACAAATTTTTTGAGGTGTTGGCAATAGATTTCTTAAGGTTTCTGTTTGTAGATCAGTTAATTGATATTGTTGGGCAATGCGTTCAAGGAAATCTATCCAATTTAGACTTGCGGAGTCGAACTCATCAGAAGAAACAAGATTTAACTTAGCACGACTTTTATCTAATTTTCTAATATAAGAGGCATATTCAGAGCCATATTGTCGTAGAGTAGAGACAGATATGGTAGCAAAAGCCTGAACTAATTGGAGATTTTCATCTTCACTCAATTTTAAATCTAAAGGTTTAGTTAACAAAACACCCTCAAATTCACGAACAGTTTGATAGCCAAAAAGACTAGCAATTTTTTCCGTCAAACTACCAATAACACCTAGACAAAATTCCCCTCCTCCTAAACGTTCTAAAAATGCCTCTCGAATTCCTAGTTTAAATTCAAATTGAATTTGATGGGGAGACTGATAAGAATTAAGGGGGTTAATAGGACTTAATAATCCTCCCATGACTACTTCTGCCACATGAACTTGAGTGGATTCAGGCAATAAGGTTCTTTGTACTAAACGAATGGTGGAAAAACTGACAGGAATAGCCGATAACCACTGAATTAATTCCCAAGCAAGTTGAGAAGAAGTCGCATAAAAATTATTAATTTGTTGAAGAGGAGTCAGGCTTTTCTCATCGTCTTCTTCTTCTTCATAAGAATACATAAAATTAGACCCTAACCAAACCCCTGAACACCAGCTTATTCCTTTTCCCATTATCACATTAACCCAAGCTTTTATCGATTCCGATTCTAAGCTGACAATTGGTAGTTTAACTAATTTAAGCAAAGCTTGTTTATCAAACCCTTTAACCTGCCAAGATTCTAGGGGAATAGCTTGCCAACTTTGGGAAGTAAGTCCCTTTTTTTTATTGCCTAATCGAATTTTTATAGCATAATCAAGGTTAGTGCGTTCCCATATTCTTTCAGGAAAAGGATTCAAGACAGTTAACAGACTTTGGCTTGACCATTGTTGAAGAATATCAATAAATTGTTCACTAATCCAAGCAGGTGAAATGCAATCACTAACTATCAAAATTAAGCGTCGGCTACCAGGAGCATTTAATGCTTGGGGAGATAGGTACTGAGAAAATGAATAAAAAGAAGAAATTTGCAAGGTTTTTGTCAAATCATCCCAGTTCATTCGATAGGTTTTTATATCACGAAATGCCCCCAAATGTTCGAGAAAATCTCGTACTTCTTTTAATAAAGATTGCCAAAGAATCATAGATTCGCTATCTTCTATTAGTAAGGCCACGTCTAACCAACGTTCTTTTTTAGGAGTTAGAACAGGAAAATAACGAGGCTGAGTAGGGGTACTAAGTTCGGCACTTCGCCTGACAGTTTCTTTGATGTTTAATTCCTGAGCAATACGAGAATTAATTTTCTGTTTTAGGGGTTTAAGTAAGCGTCCTAATTCTAAAGTATTGCGGAAGATTCCTGTGTCTGGTAATTTAATAGGTAATTGTTCTGTGGGATAAGGGTTTGGCTCAATAGGAGTAGAAGAAACAGGTTTGTTTGATGGTGAAGTCAGAGGATATATAAGCTCTGATAAAGGAGGTTTTGTTAATTTCTTGCCAACCCCCTTTTTTTCTAAAAATAATAGCAAGGCGAGGGAATACAAACCCTTTTCTATGAGAGTCCAAAAGAGAGTAATCATCATCAGTTCTTGCTGATATTTCGTAAACTCGATTTGGGAAGTTTCCCATTTTTCTAGAATCGTCCCCCAAACTAAACATAATCCCAGGTTTTCAACTCCTTTTAAAAAAGCCAATAGACAAAATTGGTAAGCTCCATCTGCTTCTCCTCTTATTAAAGGAGTAACTGTCCGGACAAACCATAAAACTTCAGCTATCTGAATCGAATCAAGTTCCCATTTTTCTGTATCAACAAAGGCTACGAACTGTTCTAACATCACCTTTATTTCTCTCCAGTACTGTTCAGATAAGCCATTAAACGCTCGATAATTGCTTCCTTTTCTTTGGCATTAGGTAAGGGTTTATTCATTAACATAAAGACAACATTAAGTAATTGGTCTGTTGCTAGAGGTCCCTTCTCTCGTTTTTCATAAAATTTCTGAATTTGGGTTTCAATTTCTTGGGTTAAATCATCTCCTAATTCTAAATGAGCTTTGACAATCTTGATCAATTCTTCTTTATTAGGTTCTTTTATCTCCAATTGAATACAACGACGTTTAAATGGTAAGGGAAACTCCCTTTCTCCATTACTGGTCATAATAATAATGGGAAATTGTTCACAGGTAATACGTCCATCGACTACTTCATGGGTCTGACCATCAGAGGTTTGAACGGTTACTGTATGATACTTTTGATGCTTTTTCAGTCTTTGAAGTTCTTCTATGACAAAATAGCCTTCTTCAAAAATATTTAAGAGATCATTAGGTAAGTCAATATCACTTTTATCAATTTCATCAATCAGTAAGACTCTGGGGTATTGCTTTGAACACATAGCTGTTCCCAATGGACCAAGACGAATATAGTCACCGATATCAAATTTATTTGGCTTGTCTTGATTCAGTTGAGCATCTTTAACTCCTTCTCCTTGATTAATTTGAGTATCCTGTAAACGAGCATCTTTAACTCCTTCTCCTTGATTAATTTGAGCATCCTGTAAACGAGCGATCGCGTCATAATAGTATAATCCCTCTTGCAGTGTACTACGGGTATTAATCGGCCAATGTAATACCTCTCTTAATTCTAATTCCGAGGCGATGGCCTTGGCTAAACTAGACTTCCCTGTTCCTGGTTTTCCTGTTACCAGTAGGGGACGACGCAAATAAATGGCCATATTAACAGCGTTAATGACTTTCTCGTTGGCTTGAAAGGTTTCCTTTGCTGGTTTTTGGGGTTCTTGTTGGTTAAAGTTTCGCCAAGGGGGTGGTTCTGGCCATTTTTCAATAGAATGAGATTCTTTAGTTCCTTTAAAAATTTGCCAATCACTCATAATGTCCTTTCCTTTGTATTAGTATGTTTAACAAAATTGATGAGCAGAACTCACTAAAGCTTTAATTTCTTGCTGGTGGGATAGTTATAAGGATTTTCCCATAAAAAGCAAAGATGATGGCCTAAATGAAAAGGCTCTTCTTCGGTAGCTTCTAGTCTCTTCACTTCAACAGATTTGGTTAAGTTTTCAAGATTCAACACATTATCCTCCCCATCTTTAAGATTTTCCTCATTATCTTTTTTAGGCTTAATTAACTCATCTAAGTCACTGGTATGATTGACAGCAGAATTTTGACATCTAGACCACAAGGCTAAAGGAATTCCCCTCTCTATAATAAACTCATAGCTGATATTTTCTAGTCTCAGTAAATCCGTCGGCAAGTTAATCCCAATAATCATTTGTTGCGAGTCCATAACTTTTAAATCATTATCATTTCTGTCATTAGTTTGAGAGGCGAATATATAGTTATTTATCTTCATCTTATTAGCGTTTTTTGTCAGCCAATCCCATTTCTTTTTCCAGATGTCAAGACAACGTTTTGTCTTTAACCGTCGATAAGACCGAATATGAACAGATGCAAAAGAAGCACAACCGATTCTTTTAGGTTGACGACAAAATTCATCTTCTTTAAATTTCCAACAGTCAACATCTAGTGAAAATAAATCATCATCAAACACCCACTCTATTGCTAAATGAACATCTTGCTCAAATCCAATTTCTTCTAATTTTTGATAACATTCTTCTAGTAGATTGGGGATCTTTTTTTCTATCTCAGTTTGAGTATAAGCTGCATTCTCTTGAAACGTCTCTAATAAATTTTCCTGTTGATAGTCTGTAGGAGATTGAGGAATTGAGACTTTAGTATCAACAGAAAATTTTTCAGATTCACTATTATTACTTTGAGAACTTACCTTCTTCAATTTTATTGATAAATATAGACGTGCATTATCAAAATGAAGAGAATTTTGATTGATAAAATTATCATGCGAAATATTCGCCTTTGGTCTTTGAGTAACTTCTTCTAAAACAAAATCACTTGGAACTTCTATCTTTTTTTTTTATCTATAAGCGATCGCAAATTTTGAACAACAGATAATAGGACTTCATCTTGCTTTGGTTCAGGTAAAGTATAGAGAGGATTACGAGGAGAATTATTGGGGGGAGACTGAGCGTTATTTAAGTAAAATGTTTTAGCTTCTCCCTGTTCATTAGTGTAGTTAAAAGGAACATTTTCAACATCTGCATATTTAACAAATAAAGGAATTATCCGTACTTTTTTATCTTCAAATCTTTGCAAAAGACGAGGTAACTCTTCATTACGAACATAAGTAGAATTAAGAATAGCTTGACTTACTAAAACAACTGCTACTGTTACCTTGGGTAAGACTTCTTTAATCTTTTCATCCCAAATATCCCCCTGTTCTAAATCAAGATCTGACCAGACTATTTGTTTCTCGAAATTAAGAGATTGCAGAAATTCTAAAAGCTTATCTCTCCATATTTCATCTTTGTGAGAATAACAAATAAAAACTGATGGCATTTCTTTTTCCTTTAATTCTGAATCTAATTGATCAATCGTAGTTTGTTTTTGATTATATTTTGTTGAGGGTTCTCCTAGATGATTGACTTCTGCTTGAGACGAAACTGTATTGGTCAATATGTCAGAATTAGACAATAATTGTGGAGTTAGATGTTCTGATATTCCTGGTATCTCAATAGAATTACAGCCTAATTTATAAGCAAATTCCACCGTCCTTCCCGCGCCTAAAGCATCATAGAAACCCACCGCAAACTCAATGGCTGCTTTATCCCCAATGGATTTGCTCATCCCTACCACATAAGGAATATGCTCTGCGATCGCTTTTGCTTGAACCTCCGAATAACAAGCATTGAGAACTACGCATTCTATTTGGTCAGCAAATAACTCAAATAAACTTGCTAATGCTTGAGCCTCAACTAGCTTAACTTGACCTGTTTCATCTTCAAAGGCTAACCCTTCTTCCCCCGCACCATGTCCTGAAAAATGGACAATATTTGGCTCAAAGTCGAGGATGGCACGGCGAATGTCTCTGTACCTCACGGCTTGCCCTGTTTCAATAACGAAATTATCTCGTTGTTCTGCTCGTCGTAGCCCTTCTTTAATCTCGCGCATTTCCTCATCAAGACGCAATGGAGCCGTGTTTTTGGGATTTGCTGACAGAATAAGGATTCTTTTCATTGATTAAGACTCGTTTGAAGACAGATGAGATTTTAGGCGACGAATCCAAGTCAGAACCACCTGTCCCTTTGTTTCTTGAGGCTGTTGGCAGTATTCCTCAAGAATTTGGTATTCACTCAAGGGGAGTTCTACCATCAATTGCTTGTAGGGTTCTGTGGCCGCTTTTCTCAGTTTAGGCATAATATCCCCATGAAATCCCTAGTCTCTTTCTACCAGATCATAGCTCGCAAGTCAACCTTCAAGAACCCGAATCAACAATTCTCAGTTTTAGACACAGCAAACCTTTTAGGGATTTAGAGAACATTTTAAAGGGGGATTTTTGGGGCAACTTTGGGTGTACTATCACGTCAAAAGCCCGAAGACTCGTGAAATGAAATTCGCCATCCCATTGAATTTTACCCCGTATTATGCGAACTAACTCCCAAAAGCCTTGCTACAGGGCAAATTTAGAATTGCTGAACCCGAATCGACAAGGCAACCGAACCGAAACACGGGATGACTTCGATCAAGGGGATTTATCCTCCTGTATCATTCATTAGTTTGATTCTCAATGTATTTTTTAATAGTTTCCGTAGAAAAGAGGTTTGTTTAAAGCTTTTAGTGGTCAATTAATTAATGCTGATTGCAACGGTGCGGCCAATATCATTAAAAAAGTAGCCACACAGCTAGGGGTTTTTCTAGATAAGGTGGGTAGGGCATCTTTGACAGTGCCACAACGATATAAATTGGATAGCCTTTCTAAAATATATCGTAATCGAATAGAATCGGATTTCAACCCGATTCTATTCACCGATTAGAATCCCCGTCTTTTTAAAGCGGGGAGATGTCAATAAGAAACCTTCCGCACCAGTTCAAACTCGCCGCGGGCTAACCGTTCCAACATTTCCGACACCGATAGGTTGTACTGTTCCGCAATCGCTTGAACTTCTTCCCACCCAGCCTGAGTCACGCTTAGATTGCGGCGTTTCTTCGGCCCTTCATAAGTCAGAGGCCTACCGTCCGGATTCGGTGGGTTTTCCTTCCTGCCCTTGTATTTCCCTCTAGTTTCCATTGAACAACCCTTTAACTTCTCTACACTATTTTACCCACAACAGAAATTTCTCTCAATAGATCTCTTGCAAAAGTAATCAAGATATATCCTTTTGTCGGTAACGAAGTTCGTAATTGTAGATACCAGCAATCAAATTCAATCTCAGACCAAATCGCCGTCTGCGATTTCTGT
>SFBI01000105.1 GCA_007095845.1 Microcystis aeruginosa Ma_MB_S_20031200_S102 | reverse complement strand
TAAGAATAAAACCGCCTCGCATTCTTCACCTAATTCAGATAATAGAGTGGCCAAGGTAGAGTTGACTTTCAAGGGTTTTTCAGTGTTTGAAATCATTGCTTATTTTCCTCTGTTTAATCGCTTTTCTGCTCTAGATAAACTTTTTTCTAAACCTTTAATTTCTCTTTTCCAGTAATTAATTAAGTTTTCATCGGGGGATTCTTTTTGTTCCTCATTGGCAATTTTTTGATGATGGATCAGAATTTGATAACGAATGCTTTCAACAGATTTACGAAATTTCTTTTTTGACAAGTATTGACTCCTAACTTGCGCTGGTTAATATCTATCGTAATTATAAACCATAGATTATGTAGGGGAAAATGGCATTTACCCTCCTGGGGTGACGGTGACAGCTATCGAATCGCGGAACCCCTGATAACCTCGTGTTGAACCCCTGTAGGATCGGAGTTTGAAAAAACTGCGAAACCCTTTATATGCTACAATTCACAAGCCGCAACGCGAGAGGAGAGAGCCGAGAAGGCCGCCTCCGCCGCCCCGCCGCCGCCGTGCCGGCAGGTGTCCTTTGGGTGCTGACGATGGTGCGTTTGTACTCCATGTTAAATCGGGATATTTTTTCCAGTTTCCGTTGACTCGCCAGCCTACCGCGTCCCCAAAACGAGCGTAGGCTTGCTCATTATAGCCGCCGATCGAGTTGCCTGTCTGCTTGTAGATAGACAATTGTACAGAAAAGCCAAACTTTCCTCCCGAAGCATTTAACCATTCTCGATCGATCATCTGCAAATCCTCACAGGAAAATTTCTCGGCGGATTCGCCGTCTATCCAGCCTTCTTTTTCTCGTTTCGCCGCTGCCAGCATTAGCTCACCTATTTTGCGATCAAACAGCGATCATCTTCTTAGAACCTCCTGTCAGACAGCGATCGCACCTTAACTAATGAGAAGATAAGGAATAAGTCGGTTGATTAGGGTTTTTATTAAGGGTTTGACAATCCAAACTCTGTTTTTTGTTCGTTGGCTAACTATAGCTTGACTGCCACGGTGGTTGCTTTATTCATCTGGCACAGTCAATTAATTCCTTATTGGATAAGCCTTTTAGCGTGGAGAATGTATTATAACGAACATGAATCCACCGTAAATTATTATTTTTACTCCATAACTTCAATTCTTTTGGCATAGAATTTTCCAGACTTTTCCTCCAATTCTACTAACACTACAGTTCCTTTGGTTAGCTTTGAGACAATTTCAGAGCCGACAAATCTTTCATTAAAATGGATATGTGGACTCTGATCATTCGGCGCAATTTTTCCCCAAAGTAAATTATCTTTTTCTTTTTGCTTGATAAAAACAATCACACCAAATTTGAGCATTTTTACTGAAATCCTACGAGAAATAGCCTCTTGTATTTTTTTCTTTAGTTGTAGGAATTTTGAATCGTTGTGAGCGATTTTTAAACATCTATCACAATAATCTAAGGCTTCTTGTTGTCTGCCTACCTCAGTTAGAGCATAGATTAAATCGGGGGTGATAATCTTCAAACCACGAATATTAGCTAAGGTTTCATCAATAGCAAAGCCTTCAGATAACTTATTAATAGCTTGCTCAAGGTTTCCATTCGCTAAAAATGCTTGCCCCATTGCAGTATAAACTTTTGCCAGATGAGATTGATCATTAAGTTTGACTCCTAATTTGATACTTTGACGAAAATACATTTGAGCAAGTTGGAATTTTTCTTCTCCTTCCTGATTTGCAATAACTTTTCCTAGATTATTTGCTATAACAGCTTTTCCTCGTTCATCCTCAAGTGTTGCTGCTAAATCATAAGCTTCTCGAAAAAGTTTTTCAGCGTCATACCATTGTTGATCCATTTTTTTAATATCTGCTAAAATACATTTAATTTTTTTTAAACTAGCCAGAGTTTTGGAGTTCTCAAAAATTTCACTACATTTTCTGAGAAGATTTTCAATACTTTTAAGTTTTCCCTGTGATTTCATCAATTCGACTAAACGAAATAATCCTAAATCAATTTGAGGCAAATCATTAATATTTTCAGCGACTGCAATTTCTTTTTCAAAAGCCCGTTGTGCTTGCAAAAAGTTTTTATTGTCTAACTGAATTATACCTAGTATATGATAGGCTATTGACAGATGCTTTTGATTGTCAGTAATTAAACAAATATCAATTAAAGTATTTGTTGCATTTAATGCGTTATTAAATTCTTTTTTCTTTTGAAAAACCCCAGCTAATTTTCTTAGTGAACCTATTATAGGAGAACAATCTAAATCTTGATGAAATTCTGCTGCCAGTGAAAAAACACGCAAACACTCATGTAAGTTTTCTTTAGTTTGATAAATTCCTCCCAATGTGATATATGTAATCCCAGTTTTTTTATTTTCTCCCAAATCTCTAAATAAAGAAGCTGATTCTTCCAAAAAAACAATAGCTCTTTCGATATTTCCTTGTTTTTTGAGCAATAATCCAAAGTGGTATAAGGTAATAGATAATTGATGCTGATTATTTAATTCTCTAGAAATATCAATGGATCGTTCAAAAGCTTGTTGTGCTTCTTCCAATTTTCCTTGTTGCTGTAATAATAATCCTAAACGATTTAATGTAATGACAAGTTGAGATTGATTATCAACTTCTTTAGCGATTAAAATTTGTCGTTCAAAAGATTGTTGTGCTTCTTCTAATTTACCTTGCTGTTGTAATAGCCATCCTAAACGATTTAATGTAATAATAACATTAAATTTAGCATTATATTTATAAAATATTTCGATTAGTCTTTTAAGAAGATTTTCAGCATTAACAAAATTATTTTCTTTAATGAAACGATTATATAAATCATTTAATCTTCGTAAACCAATAGCAAGTTGGCGAGTATCATTGATTTCTAATGCAACTTTAATTTCATACTCAAAAGCTTGTTGAGATTTAATAAATTGTTTATTAAATGAATAAATTAAACCTAACCGATGATATGCTATGGCTAAAAGTTTTTTCTTGTCAGTTTTTAAACATATTTCTATCATATTCTTAAGGGCTATCAACGCTTGCTTAAAATTTCCTTTGAGATGAAACTCCCTCGCCAAGGATCGCAGACCAAATATTATTGCATCGACTGAATCAATATTTTGACAAAGCTCTGCTGCCAATAAAAACATTGTCAAAGACTTATCTAATAAATGTTGACTTAGATAAGTCTTGTCTAATGAATATTTACCAAAATAAAAACCACCGATATTAATATAAATACCTGCCGCTCTACGCTCTCTATTTAAATTTTTATAGATTGCGGCAGCTTTTATTCCTAATTTTATTGCATTTTCTTTATTCTCAGGATATTTTTTATACATTAAAAGTCCTAAATTATCTAAGCAAATAGCTAATTGAAGTTGATCATTTATCGCTTCAGATACCTCAATTCCTCTTTGAAAAACTTCCTCTGCTTCTTCAAATTTATGTTGAGATTCTAATAACCGACCTAAACGAATAGAAACAATTGCTAATGATTTATCGTTGCCAATTTCTTCATTGATAAAAACTTGTGATTTAAAAGCCTTAATTGCTTTCTCGATCTTACCTTGTTTCTGAAAAATTATCCCTAATACATTCAATAGTTTGGCTTTACGTTCCTTATATTTACTGTAGCTCAAACTTTTGAGATTTTTTAAAGGCGTTGCAGCTTCTTTGATAATTTTCTCGGCCTCTTCAAACTTTTCGGCAAAGGATAAATAACGTGCTTCGTGCATTTGATATTTAACAACAGCATTCCAATCTTCAGATTTTTTAGCCCAAGACTGAAACGTTTTCATTAATTTTATGGCTTTTTCGTAATAACCATTTTCTTCAAATAGTGGCTGTAATTTAAGGATAAATTCATAGCGTTCTTTTTTATCCTGCTCTGTTAGACTTTCTTGATTCTGATTCTGTAACCACTGAGCTGCCAAAATTATATCATCAAGATTTTCGGCAATTTGAGGAATAATCTCCCCATTTTCCAGATCGCTAGATTGTAACCAATCAATAAAAAACTTGGCATGACGTTCCTGAGCAATCGCTAATAAATTATTTTCTTCAGCTAAATTTCTAGCATATACACGCACTAAAGGATGAAAAACAAAGCGATTCTCTCCTATTTGAGCAGAATTTAACAACGATAAACCATGCAAAACTTGCAAATAGTCCTGAGCGTTCCACTCATCTTGACAATCCCCGACGGCAGCCGCCGTTCTTCTCGCAAAACCATCTTCTGCACAGACACTCAAACAAGCAAAAAAATCTCTTTGTTCTTGCCTCAACTCTTTTAAACTTAGGTTCAGAGAAGCTGTCACATTGAGATCATCATCACCCCCTACTTTCAGTCGAGAAAGACGAGTTTTTTCTTGCTGTAAAGAAGCTAGATAATCAGTAAGACTTTGAGATGTATTTCGCAATCTCTTACCTGTAATTTGTAAGGCTAGAGGAAGACAACCAACTAAACGGATGATTTCATAAGCCGCCTCTAATTCTACTTTAACTCTCTCTACCCCTAAAATTATTTCTAGTAATTGATAGGCTTTTTCTTCTGGCAACGGATCGAGATCAATGGTTCCTTCCACAGGAATATCTAACGAAGCCGAAAGATGACGATTACGAGTTGTAATAATTATTGAACAAAGATTGCCACCGGGACGCAATTGCTTAAGACTAGCATCTACTGCATTATCAAAAATCAACAACATTCGACGGTGAGCAAACGTCTCCTGCATTAGGGTTGCCGCATCTTGTTCTTCTTCTAAATCAAGTTTTTCCCCAGAAAACTTTAAACACTCATTGACAAATTGACGGGAAATCTGAGCAGGACTTTTACCATCTACCCGTAAGCCAATTATCCCATCAGGAAACTTGGTTCGGTGAATGGTTGCAAAATGACAGGCTAATGCTGACTTGCCAATACCGCCCCCACCTGAAAGCCCAACAATACTACAAACATGAGAACCAGACCGATTAAATAATTGCTCCTCTAATTGTTTAATTTCTGCTTCCCGTCCCGTAAAGGTAGATTCATCTAACTGAGGCAACACAAAAGGAACAGGTGATAAACTCCGAGAACTAGAATATCCTAGATCAACCTCTGATAAGTTTTGGGGAGATCTTGACTTTGTCTGCGCTCCTATTTCAGACGACTCCGCTCAAGTATTGGGAGGATTGCCATAGTACTGAAGGATCACCTCGGCATTATTAACCGTTGCACTATCCTTTGCTTGAGATTGAAAACCCGTTCCCCCCTCGTAAATATATTGGGTTTGGGAATTTTCGTTAATTTTACCCGCCTGAATTTGCTGCGCGAGGGTTTTGATTTCCGTCGCAAAGGATTCATCGTCGTCCATTACTACATCCAAATTTTTGGCAATGGTGTCCAAAGCTCCTCGATCGCCCTCTTCCGCCTGACTTAAAGCCTTATCTAACTTTTCAGACTTTCCTGTAAGGCGTTGCCACAACTTCTTGCGTAAAGTATCCATCGCAGCAATGGCATCTGTTGTAAATTTTTTACCTAACTCTCCCGCTCCTGACTCTAAAAACTTTTGGAAAGCAAGGTTTACAATTACCGAAGCCGTTAAATTCAATAGAGGCTCTACCATAATATGTGAAAAAATACTTGTGTTTTCATGATAAACCATCTACTGATGGTTCGCTTATTTCCCACATAAGTAGGTAGGCGTTAAAAATCATCAGATACCCCCGCCTATCAGCACCCCCCTTATCAAGGGGGGCAGGGGGGATCGAACCTAAAATCCATTTTTAATTTAATTATAACCAGCTACTTATAATGTTTTTGGATTAAGCTATCCACGTTATACCATTTTTCTTTATTTGCGTCACAACGAATGCAAGCTTGGCAAGCATTCGAGCGTGGATGTCTGTCATGGATTTAGAAATTTGGTATTAGTTTTCCTCGACTACTTTTGTAGGTCTTCATTGGCCCGAAAAATCGCTTCTTGACCATCACTAGAGGCCACAAAACCCATAAAAGCTTTAACCGCTTCACTAGCAGGTTCTTTGTAAACGTAGTAAAGGGTACGCTGCCAGGGATAATTAGGTTCACTGGGTAAAATTCCCTCAATAGCGATCGCCCTGACGGTTTTTTGGTTGGCAATTTGGTTATAGGTTGCGTAACTAATGCCATTCAGTCCCAAAACTCGCAAAATTGGGGTGGTAGCATCCCTGTCCATCATTTTAAAATTAGTTCCTGTACCAAATTCCCCCCCTTGCAGCACTTCCTGACGAAAACTTTGATAAGTGCCACTAATAGGGGGACGATTAATCACTTGAATAGTAGCAGCAGAACCGCCCACCTCGGACCAAGAGGTGATTTTTCCGGTAAAAATATCTTTAACTTGGGTAGTGGTTAACCCCCCCGCAAAGGGATTTTTTACCCCCACCACAACAGCGATCGCATCTCGGACAATCGGACTAGAAGCCAATCCCTGAGAGCGTTCTGACTCGGTTAAAGGTCGTGACACCGCCGCAATATCGATCGCCCCTCGGGCCACTTCCTCTAATCCCCTATCAGATCCTTGAGCATTTGTCAAGACCTCTACCCCCTGAAATTTGGCCGTTAAAGCGGCTTTTAAGGCTTGATTAATCTGTACCATACTGGTAGAGCCGTTAATGCGAATTGTCGTGCCACTGGGGATAGAAGTCGGTGGGACAAAACTAACCACTTCCTGGGGGGAAGGGGGAGGGGGTAGGGGAGAGGAGGCACTTTCCGATGTGGGGGATTTTTGCGGACTTTTACCGCTGCCACAGAAAAAGAATTCTTGACCTGCGGCACATTGACTTTGTAGCCAGAAGTAACCCCCACCTAAAATGCTCGCAGTGGCTAAAAGAGCGATTATTAAAGCAGTTGTTTCGTTTTTTTGAGACATACCCATCATTTGCTGACATTAGGGGGTCGATCGCCCAGACACCGGTGATCAATGGAAGTTTCGATGATATTATCTTAGTGCATGGAAATCCACTCTTAATTTAGGACTGTATATCATGACCCACGCACCTATATCCCCAGTCGTACTGGTTATCCTTGATGGTTGGGGTTATCGCCCGCAAAGGTCGGATAATGCGATCGCAATGGCGAAAACCCCGATTATGGATAGTCTCTGGGAAGTTTATCCCCACACCTTAATCCGCACCTCCGCCAAGGATGTGGGACTACCGGAAGGACAGATGGGTAACTCGGAAGTTGGCCACCTCAATATTGGAGCGGGGCGAGTTGTACCACAGGAGCTAGTACGGATTTCCGATGCGATCGAAGATGGTTCGATTCAACAAAATCAAGCTTTATTAAACCTCTGCGCCGAGATTCGCCCTAAAAAAAGCAAATTACACCTGATTGGTTTATGTTCCGAGGGAGGAGTCCATTCCCATCTCGATCACTTACTGGGATTATTAGACTTAGCGAAAGTGCAAGGGATTAGCGATGTCTGCATTCATGTCATCACCGATGGTCGCGATACCAATGTCACCGACGGAATGCTCGCTATTAAACGGATTCAAGCACATATTAATAAAATTAAACTCGGTCGCATGGTGACTCTCAGTGGCCGTTATTATGCCATGGATCGGGATCGCCGATGGGATCGGGTGGAAAAAGCCTATAACGTGATGACCAGTGATCAAGGTATCGACGGGCGATCGATCACAGAAGTATTACAGGCATTTTATGATCAAAATATTACCGATGAATTTATTCCCCCCACCAGAATTGCACCCGGGGCGATCGAAGCGGGCGATGGGGTGATATTCTATAATTTCCGTCCCGATCGAGCTAGACAGTTATGTTATGCCCTGACTATGCCCGATTTTGAAGATTTCGATCGAGATTTAATTTCTCCCCTTAGTTTTGTCACTTTTACCCAATACGATCCGAAATTACCGGTAGATGTGGCCTTTGCTCCCCAGAATTTAAATAATATTTTAGGACAGGTGATCGCTCAACAGGGATTAAAACAGTTTCGTTGTGCAGAAACCGAAAAATATCCCCACGTCACCTACTTTTTTAATGGGGGATTAGAAAAACCCTTTGAGGGAGAAGTGCGCGAATTAATTCCTAGTCCGAAAGTCGCCACCTATGACCAAGCGCCGGCTATGTCGGCGGCTACGGTAACAGCAGCGGTCTGTGGGGCGATTGAACAGGGGATCTATAGTCTTGTGGTAGTCAATTACGCTAACCCCGATATGGTGGGTCATACGGGCATTTTAGACGCGGCCATGAAAGCAGTGGAAACGGTGGATCTATGCTTGGCTAAGTTGTTAAGTAGCGTCAATAAATTGGGGGGAACAGTGTTAATCACTGCTGACCACGGTAACGCGGAAACGATGGTGGATGAGTCGGGTAATCCTTGGACTGCCCATACGACTAATCCCGTTCCTTTAATTTTAATTGAAGGGGAAGGGAGAAAAATACCCGGCCACGGTGGCGATGTGCAGTTGCGGGATGATGGTCGTTTAGCCGATATTGCCCCCACTATCCTCGAAATTCTCCAAATTCCCGTCCCGGCGGAAATGACTGGGCGATCGCTGATTAAACCGGCCGAAGTGGAAATTAAAGCCAGTCGCACTCCCGTCCGCATCTCGCTTTAACGAGTAAAAAGTCAATAAAGGGGAATTTTATTCTGAAAACCATCGAAGATGTTTATCGAGATGGACAAATACACCTAACCGAGTTACCCAATGATATTAGCGATCGCTCACAAGTGTTGGTGACTTTTCTCGATCAAATCGATCCTATAGCGATCCTAAATTATTTTCAAAAAAGTGATAAGACAACGCCGGTTTTTCGGTTTATGTCATGCAATGGATGGGGGTTATAAGGGATGGAACCCTTATTTACTGGAGTTTAGACTAAATGTTTACTTAATCTGCGATCGCCAAATCTGAAGTTTATCCCATAACAAAATGACTCAGCCATCAAAAAATAGTTAAGACTTGTATAAATTATGTCCAAGTCGATTATTTCCCCCTTTTTTCTGGGAACTTTTTCTTTTTTTAACCGCTGGATGTGGAAGGAACCACAGAGACACGGAGGACACAAAGATCGATCCTCTGTAAGCTAAACTTATCGCACAGAACCTAGAAGAGCCAAGTCACTCCATCTTTCCCATTGATGTGGTGTACTTAGTGCTGGCTGAATAATGGTAAAACCCTTTTAAAATAAGGCTTTTGACCTGTTAAAATCCGATGTTAGTGCAAGAAAATAGGATTGGGACTTTCAAAAACCTTGCATTATCCTTCTTGCAGTACATAGATTGGTACAAAAAACAAGGGTAACTATCCTTTGATTTTATTATACTTCACCTATACTAAAAAGGTCAAATTCATCAAATTTAATTACCTCGGAATCAGGATAACGAGTATCAAAACGATAACTGCTAACGGTTCCTTTTTCTGTATCTAAAATGCTAAAAACCGTCACATCATTACTAGCAATATAGGGTAAAGGTTGATTAACCCAATCCACTAGAGGGGCAATATTCGGGATAATTGCTTCTAATCCATTGGGATTACCGATCGCCGCATAATTTCTATCGAGAGGTACAGGACGTTTTTTATCACCTAAATAAGCACCATAACTATTACCAACGTTAGAAGATTCGAGAAAATTCATCCCCTTACGACTAAGAAAACGATTCCATAAATGAGAATGACCATAAAAAACCAAATTAACCTTAGCTGATTCTAATAAAGGAATTAAATCACGAATAATATAATCATTTTCTTGGGGATAATCATAGCGTACCGATGTAACTTTTCCCGTGGCATCCCGTTCAATTGTCTGCACGGGATCGGTGTAAGGTGGAACGATATTTCCTCCTAGGGTATGGGGAGGATGATGAAACATAACTACCTTATATTTAGCCTCTTGAAACTCTCGACTATTTAACTCTTTTTCTAACCATTGATATTGAGGACTACCCTGGGCAATTGGCTCAAAAATATGCTGACCATAACCCCAGAGTTCTGGTCTATCTAAGTCTCTTTGCTTTTCGTAATATCTTCCCCTTGCATTGGGTTCTAAATTGGGATTTCTCCAGATATTAGTAATATATAAAACCACTAAATAAATATCACCAAAGGTGAGAGAATAATATTTATTTTGAGGCAAAGAAAAAATTTCTTCGTAGGTTTCTGTGTTGAAAGCATGATTTTTTAACCAGTTTTCATTAATTGCTGCTATATCCTCCGCTAGTTTTTTAGCAATAAATTCAGGAATAGCATCTTTAAACTGTTCATTTAAATCTATAGAAGTAGAAAATCTGCCCATAACTTCATGATTACCAATAGCAGGAAATAAGGGAGCATTTTGAATAATTTCTCCCCCTTTATAAATAGTCTGAATACCATTCTTTGTAAGAGGATAATTAGCACGACCTTGTAAACAGGGAAAGAATGCCCCACCGCGACTATCATCAAACCATTCGGAAGCTCGATCGGGTATATTGACTAAATCTCCTGCTAAAAAAACTGCATCTACCTGTCCAATAGTTTCGCTAACTTTTTGTAAATTAGCGGCAGTCATGGGCATTAATTGATGATCGGAAGTGAGCAGAATTTTGAGATTAGTTCCTTTTTTTGGTCTTGGGGTAAGGGTATAAATATTGCTTCTAATCGCTGTATTTTCCTGAAAACTGGTGACTTGATAGGGAATCCTTTCTCCAGGATTTAAATCAGTAATTTCTGCCTGATGTCGCCAGATTTCTCGATCGGTTACGGATCGATAAGCTTCAAGGGTTCTCGATTGAGCATCTTCTCTAACTCTAGTTAATTTGCTAGTGCGAGCGGGTGCTATTTTCTCTAGTTTTTCCCCGTAGCGTACCTGATGACGAGTGCCAAAAAATTCCGTAAACCAAACCACTTGTATTGATGTTTCGGTGGGTAATTGTAAAAAAGGTTCGCTTAAAAGTTGATTCTTGTTCATTGTTGCTCAAAGATAACTAATTATAATTAAAAAAGCTGGGTTAATATAACAACCAGCTTTTGAGATGCTCAAATTAAAGAGGACTAACAAAACTTTTAACCCATCTTCGGGTAGTTTTAGTGACAGACTCCCGTGAAAGAATCACCACCATGCTTAACTGTAATGGTACGAAGATTGTTTTCTAGGGTAAAACTAACCGGTGTTCCTGCTTGACTTTTTCCGCTAAAAGTATTTCTACCTTGGTAGGTAGTGACAGCTAATCCTACCGGCCGCATTTCCGGGGGAGTTGCGGCAGCAAAATTATCAATCGTTACGGTGTTATCGTCTTTGTTAACTACCAAAATTTGCCCTTCCACCACATCGCTAACTGGGGAAACCATTGTCAGTGTCACCGGTTCTTTTTTGTTGATTGAGTCGTCATCAATTTCAGAAGTATAAACATAGAGTTTTACTCCTTGGGCGGTTTTGCCAGTTGCCGTACAGATGATACCATCTCCTAGACTAGGCATTTGGGCAAATGTCGGCTGAATTAAGACGCTAGGGACACCGATCAGGGTAGCAGTGGCCAAAAGAGCGGTTTTCGTCAGATTTTTAAGCATGAATTTCTCGGTGCAAGTGAACTTCTCTGAGGTTTTTAGCACATTACCTGTGCTACGAGAAATCAAGATAACACAAAAATTAGCTAGAAATTTTTGTAAAGTGTTGAGTGAGATTCTTGGCTTTTACTGCCATTAAATCGACAAAATAGCGATAAATCAGGGTTAAATGGTACTAACCAGAAGATTGCCCATTTTATCAGCTAATGTAAAACCTGAGACTCTAACTGCTGCTGTTGCCAGAGATTTTGATAGACTCCGGGGATTGCAATTAACTCCTCGTGGGTTCCCATCTGGACAATTTCTCCGCGATCCATGACAAAAATGCGATCAGCAGTGGCAGCGGCCGATAATTGATGAGAAATAAAAATCACGGTTTTTTGGCTCTCTTGGGCGAGATTTTCTAAAATAGCCGTGGCAGTTTGATTATCGACGCTAGATAGGGCATCATCAAGGATTAAAATCGGTGCTTGGATGGCTAAAGCGCGCGCTAAAGAGGCCCGTTGACGTTGACCACCGGAAAGAGTAATTCCACGTTCTCCCACTAAAGTCCCGTATTTTTGCGGGAAATTCTCGATTTCCTCCTCAATTCTCGCTTGTTTGGCCGCCGATTTCACTGCCGAAAAATTCAGCAGCGGATCACCATAACGGATATTATCTTCAATGGTGGTACTAAATAAAAAACTTTCTTGGGGAACATAAGCGATCGCTTTTCGCAGGTCTTCAAGGGCAATTTGAGTCACATCTTGATTATCAATAAATAACTGTCCCTCGGCAATATCCAAAAGACGGGGAATAGCGTTAGCAAGGGTAGATTTTCCCGATCCAATCGCACCTACTACCGCTACCATTTCCCCGGGATTAATGGTAAAAGAAAGAGATTTTAAGGCAGGTTTCTTAGCATCAGGATAGAAAAAAGTCAAGGCTTTGGCGGTAATTTTTCCTTGAATATTTTTTAAGTGGATACAATCAGCATTGTCTTTAATTTTAGCCTCAGCTAATAGGATAGTTTCTAGACGATCAATACTCACTTCTCCCTGTTGGTAGGCAGTAATAGTGAAACCTAATAAAGTAGTAGGAAAAACTAATCTTTCCGCCAAAATTAACAGAGCAATAAAGTCTCCAATGGTGATATTACCCGCTATAATTTGTCTAGTACCAAGAGCAAGCAAGGCCAATAAACTCACATAGGCCAAAGCTTCGACCAGAGGAAAAAGAAAGTTACGAGTCTGGACTAAATCTAAATTAGCCTGTAGTAATTCCCGATTTCTTTGCTTAAATGCTAGGCACTCGTTAGCTTCTTGAGCATAGATTTTAATCAGAGTAATACCACTCATATCCTCTTGAATTAAATCGCTCAGATGCGAGAGTTTTTCTTGTACTGTTTTCTGTTGTCGTTGCAGACGACCACTAAATAACTGAACAGCAATTAACATCAAAGGATAGACAGAAATAGCGGCGATTGAAAGGGGAATATGAATCGCTAACATCACGGGTAAAGTTAACCCATAGGCAAAAAAAGTATTAGCCAAACTGAGCAAAGCAAAACCCACCAGACGACGGATATTATCCACATCGCTAGTGGCCCGATTGATTAAATCTCCTGAAGTTTGTCGAGAAAAATAGGCGGGTTCAAGGGTTAATAAATGCTGAAAGATTTTTTGTTTAAGATCGAACTCTACCTGACGACCGATCCCGAATAATAGCACTCTGGAAATCATGCGGATAAACCACATAATCGAGGCTAAAGCGACGATGACAATCACATAGTAAATGATTTTTTGAAAGTTAAAGGATTTACTCAAATCATCGATGCTATCCCGGATTAAAAGCGGTATATAAACACCCAAAAGATTAACAATAAACAGAGCAACTACCCCCCCAGTGACTATTTGCCAATGGGGACGTAGATAATTTGCTAGTTTTTTAACGCGAGAATAAGCCATATTTCAGTTATCAGTTAGAACAGGGAACGGGGAAAAGGGGGAATAGCCCCCCAAGATTTTATTTTTTCTCCTTGTCCTGATTTGGTGGTGGTTTAACATTAGAACCACCCTGGGGCGGTTTACCGGGGGGTTTATCAATTTTAGCTTGATAGCCGCGCTTAAATTTATCATATCGTCTTTCTTGTTTATCCGACATTTAAGTTATCTCTGTTTGATCCTGCCAAAATTCAATATAGCGAATTTCCCCTGCATTAATCAAAATTCCTGCGCTTCTGGGGACTGGTTGCCAAGCATCATCTTCTAATTTATACACCAGTTCTAGATAAATATCTCGCTCTGATGATTCTGACGAAGCTAAAGAGTTTTTTCCGAACCATCCCGCTATCTGACTGCCATCTTTGAGAGTGATTAACACCCATACAGGCTCTTCAATGCGACTAAAAGAATAATCCCAAGCAGAAGGAAATCCTGTAATCGTTTTAAATCCTAAACTAGATAGTCCTCGTTCTAATAACTGTTTTTGGTTAACATATCCTAAAGTTAACCCTATAAGTACTGGACTAATAAAAATAATGATAATAAAAGCAAAGGCTAAAAAACTAGGCTTTTCTAAAATGCTCCGATTCTATGGCAGCAGATAAACGGATATCCAAGGAACATAATTGAGACAACTTAAAGTAAGAAATCTTAATAAAATTAGAGTAACTTGCTTGGATTTATTATAAAAAAATCTTGATAATGTTAGGTCAATTAAAAACCCTGGAACCAAAAAGCAAATCGTATAAACAACAGCATTAAAAGTGTTCAAGGTCAGACCAGGAGAGGATTGAGCTAGAATAAGGGCAAACATAAACAATGATTAATTCAATAGGCAACTTTTTTGCTTTTTACCGATGCTAATGTCGTTTTCAATCTAATCGTTAATATTATGATTTTGACTGTTCGCTGACTTAAGGCAGTCACGACCACTATTTTTAGCCTGATAGCCGTCGTTTTTCTAAACCCGTCCTTCTTGTTTATCCGATAAGTACCTAAGCAAAATTAATTACACACTTCGATGAAGCTTTTGCCTCTTGCCTATTGCCTCTTGCCTATCTTCACTGGGAAATTTATTTTGCATGACTACTTATTTAAGCTACCTCTGTTTGATGCTGCCAAAGTTTAATATAACAAATTTCCTCTGCATTGATCAAAATAGGCTATCCAAGCATCAAAATTGGTCTAGTTCGATAAGGGAACACCAGAACACCGCAACAGTAAGAGTTATCGGTTCTTCGTTACTTGGTATGGTTCGATCAGGTGGCATAAATCGACTAAATCCTGTTGTATTATACCTCATCTTTATGAGAAGGGCTGTAATTATTCATTTCTCCTTGTTTTCCTATCACCTTTGGTGTTTCTAATAACTGTTGCCACCAGATATGAACTAGGATAGACCAAGCGATCGCTAAAAGCCAAGCGGCAAGAATATCGCTAGGGAAATGAACTCCTAAATAAAGACGAGTCCAAGCAATAACCAAAACCAAGGGAATCCCCAGTAAAACTACCCCTAAAAACCAGCGCGTTCTCCAAGATAGGATCAGTAAAGAAACCACTAACAGGGAACTAAATAGAGCATGACCGCTAGGGAAGGAAAAATCGTCGGGTAAGGGATAAAATAACTGCCAAAATTGCGGGCGATTTCGATGAAAAAAAATCTTGAGATTATAACTAATTGCCCAACCTCCCGCCATAGTTATAAGGAGATAAGCGAAACCATACCAGTATTTTTTTAGGGCAAAAATCAGCAGTGAAATTGTTAGTATCGGAGCCACTCCCCAATAAGTACCTAATCCCGTTAGTTTTATGGCCAAAAAGTTTAGGTTTAAATTAGCGGTTTGATGAATAGATAACATCAGGGATTTTTCCCAAGCAAATCCTTGGGGATGCTGGTCAATAGCGATCGCTAAATCCGTAAAACTTAGGGATGTTAACAAGATGGCTAAGAAAATTAAGCTATTGTTTAAGTAGGTTTTGGCCATCACGGGGAAAAAGTAGAGATCAAGGATAACAGGGGCATTTCTAATACCCGAAAATGAATTAAGACCATAATTACTAATGTATAAGCAGTCGAGGAAAGTAATCCATTTCTTAATTCTTTTGGCCAATTGCGTTCTTCTTTCTCTCTACCGATTAATTCTTTCGTTCCGAATTGCATCAGTAGGATTCCCACAAGATTAGATAACCAATAACCAATCATGGCTGCGGGTAGAAAAAAATCGGCGTGCAAGCAAGCAATTAAACGACCGAAACCGTAGGCGATCGGCAGATTAAAAATTAGATCGTTCCACCAACACAGGGGCGATAATAAGTAACCAATCAATACCAAGCTTCCGTTTTTGATTTTGTCAAGTAGATACATCTTTTTTTAGTTACTAACTATCAGTTTTGTTGTTTTTGCCATCAGCAATCAACTAAGTAGTCGTGCAAAATTAATTTTCTAGTGAAGATAGGCAAGAGGCAAGAGGCAAGAGCGGGGTTAGATATGTGTAATTAATTTTGCTTAGGTACTTATCTCTGCTATCTAGGGTTTGCTGAAAAAGTACGGGCGAAGCATTCGGATAGAAAATCTACGGTTTCACCGATAGGTTATTGCCCGAATGCTTCGCCCCTACAGGACGCGGGCCGATGAAGACGCAAGGTTTTGAACGACGATTCTCTCAAAATCTTGCACCTGTTTCGCAAGAAAAGCCACAAAACCCTTACCTTGCCCACATTTCACATTTATTCAGCAAGCCCTATCTAGCTGACAACTGATGGCTCACTACTAATTAACGCTGAATTTGGTCAAAAATCGCCCCATCAGCGAAGAATTTTTGCTGGATCGCATCCCAACTACCGATCGCCGTATAGGAGAACAGATTCGGCACTTTTGGGTATTGTTTACTAAACTCTTTAGCCACATTAGCATTAACCGGACGGAAACCCACCTTGGCGAATTCCCGCTGCGCTTCGGGAGTAAAGAGAAATTGGGCAAAAGCTGTCGCTACTTCCCGGGTTTTGCGTTTATCAACTATTTTATCCACTACGGCCACGGGCGGATCGATGGAAATATTGACCGGAGGAATAGTATAGGAAAAACCGGTTTCCCCTTTTTGACGGGCCAAAATCACCTCGTTTTCGTAGTTAAGCAGCACATCCCCCTGATTCTGTTTAAAGAAGACATCGCTGGCCTCCCGGGCATCTTTGGGTAGTACAGGGACGTTTTTATAGACACTACGGACGAAATTAGTCGCTTGTGCTTGATTACCGCCAGTTTGAGTTACGGATCCCCACAAGGCCAGAAAATTCCAACGGGCCACCCCAGAGGTTTTCGGGTTGGCAGTAATCACTTTAATCCCCGATTTGGCTAGATCCGGCCAGTTGCGGATTCCTTTGGGATTGCCCTGACGAGTAACTAAGGCTACCACGGAACGAGTGGCGATGGCGTTATTGGGGAGTTCTTTCTGCCAACCGGGGTTAACTAAACCCGCTTTTTGCAGGCGTTCCACATCGGAACCGATAGCCAAATTTACCACATCTGCATCTAATCCGTCGATAACAGCGCGAGTTTGAGAACCAGAGCCGCCATAACTCTGTTTAATCACCACATCCTGTTTTTTCTCTCTTTTCCATTTGTTGACGAATAGAGGAATGATTTTTGAGTAGGCCGATTGAGTCACCGCGTAGGAAACCAGGGTGATTTCCACGGTTTGTTGTTTAGCTTGCTGTTTATCCGGACTGGCCAGCAGATTACTCGATGCCGATAGGGGACTAGAAGCTAGTCCGATTCCCGTTGTGACGACGGCAGCCGTAGCTAGAGAAATAAAAGGTAAGAGGGTTTTCGGTTTTTCGGGTCTAGGCTCATGGATCACGATGTCATCGGCTCCTTTGTTTATTTATGGGAGATTGCTAGGTATTTTCTCTCGAATTGTATTCTATACGAAATAAAAAACATTTTCAATACATCGAAGAAAAAATTATACTGTTTGGGTTAGCTGCAAAGAAATCAAGCCATTAATGGCTTGATTAGCTGAAAAAACTGGAAATATTCGATTTATGCGGCTTAAATGTGCTTTTAAATTCGCCTGAAGCCTCTTTATGCTTCCAGAATAGAGATTTTATTGTCTTTATCGAGAAGAAAGAATTTTTTAGCGATCGGAAAATCTCTCTCTATATGGGTTTAAATCTCCACATTTCTGGTTAATTTTGTCCCTCCTTCTCTCATCTCCCTCACTCCCCACTTCCTTATCCCAACAAGTAATACTAAATCCAGTTATTAAAAACTGATTATTTATTCCCCCTTTTGCCTTTCTTCACTAGGAAATTTATTTTGCACGACTACTTATTGAGTTAGCTAACTCATCCAGTCGCTTAATTCCTTTAATCTTGTTAGCACGTAACAACTCTCGACGCACCTCATAATCAGCAATTTCTGGAAGAATAACCCTAATACCTGCTTTAATTAGCGTTTGTAGCCAACAATTACAAGCTAGACTTTTAGGCGATCGCTTAGGATTAGTAATTAAACCGATAATTCCTGTATCTAATAAAACTACTCTATTCACCAAGTTACTCCCTTTAATTCAGCCGGAAATAAAGGACGCTCCGATAAACGATCTTGATCGAGCGCTTCGATTAAATATTCGCCTGTTTCTTGTTGTTCCTGTTCATCTTCTTCATCAATCCAAGACTGAAGTAAATTAACCAGTTTAGTCTGTTTTTCTTGTTCTAAAATAGTATCCTTGAGCAACTTGAGGACATAAGCTTCTAAAGAAAGACCTTTCTCTGTCGCTTTTTGGCTGAGATATTGTTCGATTTCTGATGTTAAATTAAGAGTTAGTAGCATGGTCTTGACTTGAATCAATTTATCGTGTCTTTAACTATTATAATCCCAAAAAAGCAATCGCACTTTATCAATAAAGTGCGATTGCACTAAAATTATTCTTCAGTCTTATATCTGCGAATAGCACTGTTCATCAGGTTAATCTGCTCTGCGTGAAATGAAGGGGGCATGGCACCATGAGTCGTGTAGTCTAATCCATCGTGCATGATATCTGTTGGCAATGCAGAGTGATCTAAACCTAAGGTATGACCAATCTCATTAACAGCCAATCCCTAATCTCTCAATAATAGATATTCACGAATCTCAAAAAAGTTGTCCCATTAAAACGCTATGGTTTCGTTTATTCTAACACCAAAAAACGCGATCACACTCTAAAAACATAGCGAAATCGCCCCTAATTTAAGACTTCAATTGTTGCTCGATTTGCCAGTTTTCTATTAAACCCTAACTAGCAAAGTCAAATACTGGTGTTTCAATTACCCGTTTTGGTCGCTTATTTTCCCAGATAATTTCCTGCAAGCGTTCGACAGTTTCTGGTGCAAAAAAACGCTCTCCCGTTTCTACACAGACTCTAGCGGGGACATTTTCTATAATAAAAAAATTGCCATTGATTTCAAGGGTATAAGTAACTTCTTGTTCAATTAAGATTTCTTGTCTAGAATTAGTTGACATCTGGTGTTCTCCTTGATTTAAAATCAATCCATAAATTTGGATCGGGTTCATATAGGGTAATAATTTTCAGCAAAGGGCGAGAGGGATAGCTACAATGAATGTGTAAGGCTCTATTAATTAGAGTAAATCCCAAAAGTAAACAGCTTGCACCATACTTATCAGCCGGATAATCTTCAATAATTTCGCTTTGTTCCATCGCCTCCCGTAATTCTTGAACACTGATCTGACGCAGGATAGTTTGATTGACAGCGTGTTGAGAAAATTCAAATTGGTTTTGTCTAACTTTTTGACGAATTTCCTCAATCATTTCTGTTATAGCCGCCTTTAATTTGAGCGTAAATATCCGTCGCTGTCATTTCGCCAAATAACTGATCTTTAATTTCTAAATAATTTAGAGGTTGGGATGACGTTTCTCTTAGAAAGAAGACCGCTTTAGCAATTTCCAATCTTTCTACGAGAGCTTTAACTCCCTCTTTTCTAATTTCCTCAATCTCAGGAATCGTCAAATCTGTTGGAACTTTCATAGTAATTTTTCTCAATTCAAGCGTTGAAAATAATGGCGACAAACTCCAAGCGAGGTCTATACTGATACCAACGCTAATGTGAGTTGTGCATGGCTACTTATCGTCAGTCAGCATTAACGGTACAGTTTTTTGCCCGCCACCAAGAATAATGATCTTACTATTGGGAGATTGCCCTAACTTTTCCGTTGCTTCAATAGTTTTCAGTTGGATAATTTTATCCGTTAAACCTTCCGATAAAATCTTTTGAGCATTGGCAGTTCCCCTCGCTTCAATTAATTTAAGTTCCGCTTCTTTTTTGGCTTTTTGGATTTCTAAATCAATTTTTTGGCTTTCCTGTTCCGTGGCTACTTTCGCTTGAATACTGGCCTGAATATTATCGGGCAAAATAATATTGCGGAGTAAAGCTTCTTCGACAATAAAACCAAGGGGCTGGAGTTGAGTGACCATACTTTGTCTCAGATTTTGGGCAATGATAGCCCTTTTTTCTCCATAAATATCGGTTAGGGGATAATTCGCTGTAATCTGACGAATCAACGAGCGAAAACGGGAAGTAATAATTTCTTTTTGTTGCTCAGGACTGCCAATTTTTTGGAAAACCTCTGCTGCTTTAGTGGGATCAAGACGGTATTGTAAACTCACGTCCACTTTAAAACCTAGCCCTTCCTTAGAGGTAGTATCAACGGTTTCCTTGATGTCCCGTAAACGGGTGGAATAGGTAATGATATCGGCAAAGGGATTCACAAAATAAATGCCAGGGGATAGGGTTTTTTGACCCACTTGACCCAGGGTTTCCATCACACCCACTTCCCCCGCTGGAATGACCACCGCAAAACGGCCTATTATCTGAAATAAAAAGACAGCACTACTTAACAGTCCAATCAGCAGACTCAAGGGCCGAATGAGGGGATTGGCGTTTTCCTTGAACTTAACAGTAAAAAACAGACTCCAACTGATCAGAGCGGCGATCGCCGAAAGTATCCAGGACATAATCAGACCTAAGAAATAACTACCGATCCGATGATAACAGTGCGCTTTTAAGAAACGTTTAAGAAATTACCGGCCTGCCATGTCCTCTCTCTTTGATTAGTTTGCCAACTTCTGGTCTGTAGGGACTCTGACCACAATTTACGGGTCAATACCGAAGAGCGCATTCGCCAACTCATTGATCCCAAAACTTGGCAAGCCTTATCAGTAAGTAGTTATAATTAGATTGAGGCTAGATTTTGTGGCTCTTCGTTACCCTTTATGCTAAATCAACAGACAAGATGCCAAGATAACATACTTCTAACCCAAAAATTCCGAAAGTTTCTAAAGCCAGATGCTCTCCGTTTTATTAGTTTAAGTT
>SFBI01000104.1 GCA_007095845.1 Microcystis aeruginosa Ma_MB_S_20031200_S102 | reverse complement strand
CAAAAAGCGTTAGATTTATTGGGAGTTTCCCTGATTTGTACCCAGTAACGGGGCGCTGGAAATTCTTTTAATCTCTTTTACAGCACAGGTTATGGCTTTTTGTCAACGGGGAAGTCCAGATATTTAGGGTTTGCGGCAAAAATTTTGTTGGTGGGATTACGCTTCGGCCGTGAGATCAGCGTTCGACGAAAGCTCACACCAAGGTTCGAACAGAGTCAGTAGCCGGTCGTCGGTCGTTTCAGGCTTTATTGCCCTCTCTTTTTGTACTAATTTATGCACTATAAAGAGAATAATGCAAGGTTTTTGAGGATCCCAATCCGATTTTCTGGCACTAACATCGGATTTTAACAGGTGCCAATTCAAAAGCAGATTTGGTAAATTTGGCACTTCCTCCTTGATGTTTTTTCTTAAAGTTAGGATACTTAGTACGACCAGCAAAAAAATTGGTAAAAGCTGTTTGTAAGTACCTAAGCAAAATTAATTACACACATCTAACCACCTCTTGCCTCTTGCCTTTTGCCTTTCTTCACTAGGAAATTAATTTTGCATGACTACTTAGGTGTCTTAACCCTTATTGTAAAGGTAAACAGCTGACTTCATTGAGAAAGTCTAATTCTTCTTGCTTTTTCCAATCGGTTAGCATTGAAGACGTTTGGGCATATCCTACTCTTTCTTGTCTTTCATACCAAGCTTGTGTTCTGAGATGGAGAGCTTTATTGTAAACCAATCTTACAGACCCCAAAGTGCGCTGCAATAGCGCCTCTTGTTCGGGTGTGGGGTAAAATCGAAACGGATGGGCTTTTTCTATACCTCACATTCTAGAATATATCGTGTAAATGCGCTAGTATTTAACAGTAAAGCCAACCTAGAACGACGGGGTTTCAGACCCAAAATTTTCGATGAGGGGAGAATTATTAGTAGCCTGGGCAGCACAACAAAAATCCTTGGATAGCAGTTCTGCTGTGAACAGCCAAACGGTGGGAAACATTCCTGAACTGGTTCTTATCTTGATCCTGCTGCTCCTGATTGCCACTGCCGTTGCCCTAGTAACCCAGCGATTACGCATTTCCTATGTGGCAGGTTTAGTCTTAGCAGGATTACCGATTACCGATCTGTTATCTCGTCGTATTGGCTTAGATCCGTTTTTAGTGCTTAACCTTTTTCTGCCGATTCTGATTTTTGAAGCGGCGATTAATACGGATATCAGCCGTCTTCGCAGTACCTTTAAACCGATCGCACTGCTGGCAGGACCCGGCTCGGTTTTTTCTGCGGCGATTATTGCAGTTTTGGTAAAATTTGGCCTGGGGCTAGATTGGATTCCCGCCTTATTGGTGGGAGTGATTCTAGCAAATACCGATACTGTCTCAATAATTGCCGTCTTTAAGGAAATTCGGGTTCCCTCTAGGCTCTCGACTATTGTAGAAGGGGAAACACTATTTAATGACGCAGCCGCACTCGTCACCTTTAATTTGCTCTTGGTGATTTACGCCACCGGAACCATCAGCACCACACAAGTCATCGAGGAAGTGTTGATCGTTGCTCTGGGTGGGGGATTAGTGGGCGCTGTCCTAGGCTATCTGTGTCTTCCCATCTATGTGCGCTTACGGGATCCGCTTAGTAGCCTGCTGCTTACGGTTGCGCTTGCCTTGGGAGCTTTTCAACTTGGGCAGTTTTTGGGTGTATCGGGAGCGGTGGCAGTAGTTATTGCCGGACTTGTCTTTGGTAACTTGGGGCTGCCTCGCAGCGCCTCTGCATCCGATCGCATTACCCTGATCAGTTTTTGGGAATATGCTGGTTTTATCGTCAATACCTTTATTTTTCTGCTTATTGGCATTGAAATCAACCCCTTGACCATCTGGCAAACCTTGCCATCGATTGTGCTGGTCATTTTGGCTTATCAATTGGGGCGCATTCTGTCAGTATATTCTTTACTATCGGTACTTCGCTGGATCGATCGACCAATCCCCTTACGCTGGCAACATATTCTGATTTTGGGCAACATCAAGGGTTCACTCTCCATGGCCCTAGCGGTTGCCATTCCTTTGGCTCTAACAGGGCGGGAATTGATCATCGAGCTAGTCTTTGGCTCTGTGTTATTTTCTCTGGTTATCCAAGGATTAGCCTTACCCTGGCTAATTAAGAGGCTCAATATTAGTCAGTTTTCGGCAGTAACACGGGATATTGGACAGTTACAGCTGCAGTTGATTGCGTCGAAAGCGGCACAAGATGAGTTAGCCAATTTACTGAAATCGGGTGTTTTACCGAAAGCAGTGTACGAAGAACTGTGGGCATCTTATCAGGCAAAAGTGGCGGTATCGGAACGGCTGCTGCGGGATGCTTATAATCAGTCTCGATCGGGGCAAAGGTCGCCTAACAACGGTCAACTAGATGCCATTCGACGACGATTGTTCCTCGCTGAGAAAGCAGCCTTGAGCGATGCACTTCGCAAACGCATTGTACCAGAAGACTTGGTACAATCCTACGTTAAAGGTTTGGATGAGAAACTTCTATCGTTGGACGATGATTAGTTTGAATGCCGAGGTAATCGATCATAGGTTTGACGAATTCCGGACGAGTAACTACTAAAATAGTTGAGTCGGCTTCTAGGACGGTATTGCCGTTGGGAATCTCTAAACTGGCACAAGGGTGACACTGATAGCCAATAATCAGCGAACCGGTCGGAAAGTTGGCATCTTGAGCAATTTGGGCAACGGTACGCCCAGCTACATAACAATCCTTGGGGACGGGCAGTTTTAGCACCTCCACTTGCCCCTGTTCAAAGTGCATCATCGATTCTACTTCGGGGTATTCGATCGCATTAGCCATGGTGACAACGGCTAAATCAATCGTGCTGATGATGTGACTAGCTCTAGCAAGACGATAGGCCTCGAGAAACTCGCGATCGCACATTCTCACCACAATATGGGAAATGCCATAACTTCTAGACAAGGTAACTAGGGCTAGATTCATCGCATCGTCCCTTAGGGCGGCAACAACCGCGTTAGCTTGTCGAATCCCCGCCTCTAGCAGAACTTTAGTACTGACAGCACTCCCCTCAAAGGCCATGACACCGATTTTTTCCCGGGCAAACCGACAAGCTAATGGGTCCGCATCAACGATGGCGACGGTGTGTCCCAAGTCTAAAAGTTGTTGGGCTAAACCTAGCCCCACCATTCCCGCCCCACCAATTAAAACGTACATAGCGGCTCTTTACTTAACAAAATACTGCCTAAGTAGGGCTTGCTGAAAAAGTACGGGCGAAGCATTCGGATAGAAAATCTCCGGTTTCACCGATAGGTTATTGCCCGAATGCTTCGCCCCTACAGGACGCGGGCCGATGAAGACGCAAGGTTTTGAACGACGATTCTCTCAACATCTTGCACCTGTTTTGCGAGAAAAGCCCCAAAACCCTTACGTTGCCTACATTTCACATTTATTCAGCAAGCCCTAAGTAAGTGGTTTCAATTAGATTATAATCAGCTACTTACCCAAAAAATCTCCACAGACAACATCAAATAAATTTATTTTGATCAATTCAAATACAAGAAAAAACAACTCTGGCAGTTATCTTAAGGGTGAGGCAGGAAGTCTCTGATTTTAGGAAACACTGGAACCAGAGATGATGCTAAATCTCGTCATTTCGTCCCTACCACAATTTGGGCATTTTGTCAAAAAAAATTTGACTTTGCAACAAAACTACACAAAAATTAGATCAACGTTGTTAGGGAAAAAAGGGATAATTGGCGAAAGTGTTTGGTTTGGCTAAAAGGGAAAGTCTAGATTTAGCAATGGTTTCAAGGCAAGCTAGACCTTAAAAAGTCCAAAAAAGACCAGAAAAACCCACCATAGCATAATGCAAAATTATACCAGAATCGCTGGAAGTATTGCTATCTCGTAAATAAATAGAAATTATTCTCAATAAATTCTTGAGTAAAAATAAATATTACCAATTGTAAATTTAAATATTTTTAAGTATTGAAGGTATTTGCATATAAAATACTTATCATTTTGCCCCGATTGCCTCTAACTTTTCCCTCCCCACAGCAATCACCGGGTAAGTAGAAAATTTCTCACTCTTTCTCCTAGAGATGAAGTACAGAGTAATCCTTACTCATCAAGTATTTTAGCAACAATAACTAACCTCATCTTTCTGAGAAAGGCTGTAGCGAAAGAACATCTGATCAGTGGGAGCGTTACTTTTCATGCTTCCTAAATTTTATGCGAAGTTGTCGGGTTTCCTCGATCGAACTGTTCTAGGTTTGGGAAATGGAGTCAAGATAGAGAGTATCAGGACATATATCTTGTTCGTTCGGCCAAGTTATCGTACCATCTAAAATTTTTACTTGATTAAAATACTGTTTGTTTTTAAGTTCTTGAAAGATGCCAAAATCGAGCAGTGGTGAACAATCATAAATTTTCTTTTCTTCATTAGTAAAGATGAGTTGTAATTGATAGTTTGGCAAAGGGATAACTTCTTTAACTCTAGGATTCATGATTTATCTCAGTGGTTCAATTTTATACAGTTGTTGTCCTTAAATTGAAGGAATGTTGATCAGAAATAACCTCGATCGAATAAAATTCTTTCATCGACAATCGCGAAAGAGTTCACAATCGAACTCTCAGATAATTTCCTTTTAACTAGGGGAATATAATCGGCTATCTCCATCTAATTCGATCGTAAACTTATCTCTTTTCTAGCTGCCAATAGCATTTCATAATAAACATTCCACTCGAAATAATCCATAGCGTCCCCTAGCTCACCGGAACGAAATCTAGGATAGAATTCTTCCGAACTCATGCGATATTGATTTTCGTATTGCTTGACACGGGTTTCTAAATCCAAAATTTGAGCGTTAGTCTGCAAATTTTCCCGTTGTTCGCTCTCAATTTTTCGATTCAGTAACTCTCTTTCTTCCTCGGAGAGAGAAAGAATAATTCGCGCGAGAGAATCAATCAGTTGGGTATTCATTAGACCTCGACCTAATATTATCTCAAGACTAAAAGTCTTTTTAGTTAAGGAATCTATCCGAATAAAAATTATTTTAATTGCCTCATATTTTTTCAGTAAAATTGAATTAGCAACGATAGATATACATTCCAGCCATCGAACTGCTTAGTTAGTATATAAACTAAAAGCAAGCTGTGACTGGGTTATAATTTTTGGAGATGTCTATTTAAGAACTGTAGCAGATTCGATCGAGAACCGCTGCCATGACTTCTAGGAAATAATGGGTGGATGAGGCTGTACCTATCCACCCTAGATATCTAAATCTGCGGGGCTAAATTTCTTGTGAATCTGAGGAAAACCTAACTGTTTAATCACTTGATGTTTGCGTTCTTCCTCAAGGGATGACAACTGATTATAATTAACCCAGTGAATACAGTTAACCGGACAAGTCTCGATCGCTTCTTGAATAATTTCTTCTTCGTCACCGTCCTGATTATAGACACGAGAGCGACCGTATTCGCCTTCAATAAAAAAGGTATTGGGGGCAACGTGGGCGCAGTGTTTACAACCAATACAAGTGACCTCATCGACGTAAACCGCTTTCTGGCGCAGTAAACCGCCCAATTCCGGTTCAAAACCAGTGCGATCGGGGGAATCTCTTAGGAATCCCCCTAACTCTGGTTCAAAACCAGAGCGTTCGGGAGAAAAATCAGCCATTAGGCGCTCCAACGTTGTACCACTAGACGAATGGAACCATCAGTATTTTTTTCCTGTGCTGCCACCTGAAAACCCTGTTTAGCAGTTTCTGCCAGAATGGTGTGGTAGGCATAACCTTGATTTACTTTTCTTAAAAATCCTTCTACGGTTAGGGGTTGTTGCCAGTATTGTAAATCGGCAACTAACTCGTACTCGTTACCATTCCAGCGAAAACCGATATCGTAATTGTTATCTTGTTCAATTACCACCTCTGCGCTTAAAGTTTGACCTTGATAACCTTTGACGGGGTGGGAACCCTCTTTCCATTCCATCCCCATATCGCTGAGGGCGGCTTTTAGGTAGGATAGATCGCGGATTTTGGTTTTGATATTGCTAAAGTGTGACATGGCTTTTCAGTGGCTTAAATAAAGGGATTGGGAAAAATGAAAAATTACCAGTCGCTAAAAGTGGCTGCGTTGCTGACTTTCTCTGACTGGCTGACGGTTTGATGGTAATAATCCGAGGTTTTCTCTTGAGACATCAGCTGCCCGAGTTGTGCCTCGATCGCCGCTGTCACCTCTTGACAAGATGAACCGACTATGCCTGTCACCTTTTCCATAACGCGACCATCGGGATAGATGATAAACTCTAGGCTTTCCATGCTCATAGCTCTTCTCGGCGTGATCTGGGGTTTGCAAAGCTCCCTATCGTTTTAATTTACGATAGTTTGCTAATCGTAGCAATCTGGTTAAAATTTTAGCAAAACTTTATATTATCTGAGCCAACCACTTTCATTTTTTGTAAGTTTTCCGTAACTTTTCTTCATCGTCAAGGGCGAACCTTAACCTAGTAGGCATAATTTAACAAAACTACACAAAAAAGACGACCTGAAGCGATAAATTGAAAATAAAGGAGATGCAACGGCGAACCACGACCGCCGAGATCATAGAATTTTGTCTATAGGAATCAAAACAAGTATGAATAAACAAATAGCCAGCGATCGCATTCGGATCGGTGTTTTAGGTTTTGGTGGTTTGGGACAGGCTGCCGCTAGAATTCTCGCCCCCAAACAGGAAATGCTTTGGACTGCCGCCGCCGATAAAGCCGGTTTTGCTTACCACAAAGACGGTCTAGATGTCAATACCTGTAACAAAATTTATCACGACCGAGGTTCGATCGGTTATCTGGAAAATTACGGCAGTCTTAGCGAGAACAGTATCGAGGAATTAATTAAAACTGCCGATGTAGAAGGCTATTTTCTCGCCTTACCGAATTTACCTAACAATTTCATGGCCGATATCGCTAAAACTTTCATTCGCTTAGGTTGGCGCGGAGTTTTAGTCGATGCTCTCAAACGTACCAGCGCCATGGAACAAATCTTAGCACTACAAGCAGACCTAGAAGCCGCCGGCATCACCTACATGACCGGCTGCGGTGCTACCCCCGGACTGTTAACTGCGGCGGCTGCCCTAGCTGCCCAGAGTTATGCGGAGATTCATAGCGTTAAAATTACCTTTGGCGTGGGAATTGCCAACTGGGAGGCTTATCGTGCCACTATTCGCGAAGATATCGCCCATTTACCCGGTTACGATCCAGAAACAGCCCACCAGATGAGTGACGCAGAAGTGGAAATGCTGTTAAATAAAACCAATGGCATTCTTAGCCTCGAAAATATGGAACACGCGGACGATATTATGCTGGAATTGGCTGGAATTTGTGGACGCAATCGCGTTTCCGTCGGGGGTGTGGTGGATACGCGCAACCCGAAAAAGCCCTTAAGTACCAATGTTAAAGTCACGGGGCGGACTTTTGAAGGCAAAATTTCCACCCATACCTTCACTTTAGGTGATGAAACCAGTATGGCGGCTAATGTCTGCGGGCCGGCTTTTGGTTATCTGAAAGCGGGGGTTTCCCTGCATCGTCGCGGTATCTACGGATTATGGACAGCAGCGGAGATTATGCCGCAATTTGTGCGCTAGGGGTTTCTCTGGCGTAAAATAGCTAAAACTTTCGGGAAAATAGCGGGTAAGGGAGCGATCGCTTCTAGGCTCTCCCCCGTGACCGGATGTATTAAAATTAAACGATAGGCGTGGAGTAATTGCCCGGGTAGATTAATCCCGATGGAACGACCGGAACTATAGAGGGGATCCCCAAGAATCGGATGACCGATATGGCTACTATGAACGCGAATTTGATGAGTTCTGCCGGTTTCTAGGCGAAATTCCATTAAGGTGTAGTTGCCTAGTCTTTCCTTGATTTGCCAGTGAGTGACGGCATTTCTACCGCCTTTTTCCACGGCAATAATGGCCATTTTTTGGCGATCGCTACGGTGACGACCGATCGGTAGATCAATTGTACCAGTTTCGCTTTTGGGGACACCGTGGACAAGGGCCATGTATTCCCGGCGGGCAGTTTTGGTTTTTAATTGTGCTTGTAGGTGTTGATGGGCCTGGTCAGTTTTGGCAATAACGATCGCGCCCGTGGTATCCTTATCTAGGCGGTGAACTATTCCGGGGCGTTGAATTCCACCAATTCCGGCTAAATTTGGGCAGTGATGTAGTAAAGCGTTGACCAAGGTTCCCGATTCGTGGCCGGGGGCCGGATGAACCACTAAATCAGCCGGTTTATTGATAATAATCAGATATTCGTCTTCGTAAAGAATATCAAGCTCGATCGCCTCGGCGCTTAATTGCAGGGGTTGACTGTCGGGAATGGTAATCTTTAGGCGATCGCCTTGAGCAACTTTAGTATTTTTATTGGTGCAAATTTGACCATTTAACTGTATATATCCCTGTTCTATCAGTTTTTGCAGCCTCGATCTCGATAAATCGGGCAATTGTGACCCCATCCAAGCGTCTAAACGTTCTTTTTTTCCCGCAACTTCTAAGTTTAATTGGTTCATCGATTTTTAGTGATCAGGGTGTAAGGTTTAGGAGAATCAAGAAAAACTGACTTGAGATTATTTAAACTTAGCTCAACAATTCCAGTTATTTTAACAGTAATTGAACTTGCTCCAAAACCCATCTTCAATTTAATTATAACCAGCTACTTAACGACAAAAGCCAGAGTAAATCAGTAGAGATTTCCTCATCTCCAAAAAATAGAGAGACGTTGCTATAATCAACGTCTCTAGATCAGAAATTAATCAATCAGAGTAAGCCAAGCTGTTTTAAACAAGCGAATTTTGACCACTTTAGTCAACAAAAAAACCATTTAAAACTCCTGAAATGATCGAAACCACGATCGAACCGAATAAAGCGGCAAAGAATGATTTTACCTCAAAGCCACTGATAAAATAGGAGGCTAAAGAAAAAGAAATGGCATTAACCACAAAAATAAATAACCCTAGGGTTAAAATAGTTAAAGGCAGGGTAAAAAGAATCAACAGGGGTCTAATAATAGCATTAATTAAACCCAAAGCCACAGCAGCTATCAAAGCCACGGTAAAATCTTTAATTTCTATACCGGGTACTATTCGCGCTGTAATCAATAAAGAGACGGCGGTAATCAACCAACGGAGGAAAAAAGATAACATAAGTCCATCCATCTAAGATAGTTCATCCTCATCTATTCTAATCGCCATCGCCCCTTAAAAAGACGGAAGTTTTCAGGAGATGACAACGAAAACCGACGTTGACTGCTGCCGCTGCTCGAAAACCAGAGCGGGAACATAGTATCGGTTACACTGGTTATAAACAGGAGGATTTGCTCGGACTATCACCCCCCGGACAGAGGCAGCACTAAAGATGATATCTAGAAAAAATTTTAGCCAAAGCCAGCAAGTACCAATCGGTAAAACGAGAATTATTCAGGGAGCAACTGGCACTTTAATGCTAATGAGTCTGCTTTCTCTCCTCTTAGCGACACCTAGTTTAGCATCTCCTGAGCCACCCAATTCGGTCATCGCCGCTACCCGTCAAGATTTGAGTCGGAAAACCAATATATCCGTTAATCGCTTGCAAATTCAAGCAACACAACCACAAACCTGGCCTGATGGTTGTTTAGGATTAGCTAAACCGGGAGAATTATGTACTCAAGCACTGGTGCAAGGATGGCGAATTATTCTGACTGATAAGCAAAAAACTTGGGTTTATCGCACCGATAGCAGCGGCGCTAATCTCCGCTTAGAAAAGTGAATTTCTTTGGCTCTTTTCTGGCTGCTTTTTCGGCATCCCCAAGGCAGTGTTTTCCTGATTTGATGATCCTCCCGGGTTTGGGTGATGAAAATCGGCTGAGAATGGCTCTATGATTTGTTTCAAGAACCTAGTCGTATATAGAAACCCTATTTAATTAATAATCCCAGTTTTTTGCTTTTTTTTGCCTTATAACCCCAGTGAGGCTGGGAAAAGTAAACAGTAATTTAGTCAACAGCTCTCAACTATCGTTAAGATGGGTAGGAGAAGGTAAAGTTTTATATGTCCCCTTCAACTGCGTTTAGGAGTTCCTGCTAAAGATGACACAAGCTACTCAGATTCAAGGAAAAGGAATTTTACTAAGTGAGGCTGCCCTCAAACACCTTACCATGCTCAAAGAGCAACAGGGCAAGGATTTATGTCTGCGCGTGGGTGTGCGTCAAGGTGGTTGTTCGGGAATGTCCTATATGATGGATTTTGAGCATCCTAGCAATATTAGCCCCCAAGATGAGGTTTTCGATTACGATGGCTTCAAAATTGTCTCTGATAAAAAAAGTCTGCTCTATCTCTACGGTCTCATGTTAGATTACAGCAACGCGATGATCGGTGGTGGTTTCCAATTCACTAATCCCAACGCTAGTCAAACCTGCGGTTGTGGTAAGTCTTTCGGCGTTTAATTATTTCTCTGGGGTGATACCTTTCACCCCCGCCTCTGACGGGCGATTTTTTTTTGCCAAAACCCTTGACAAGATCGGAGACTTGCCCTACACCCCCGAGACATCACCCTGCCAACCGACAACATACTATTCCGGAAAGAAAAATAGGCTCTCTTAGGTTTAGCGGGTAAAATGTATTCTAAGATACAGTCTCCCTGGCGAGCGAGTGGAAGGAACCACAGAGACACACAGGACACAAAGATTGATCGATCCTTTGTAAGTTAAACTTATCACACAGAACCTAGAAGAGCCGAAATTCAACTTGGTCGATCATTTCTTAGGCTGATTTAGTGGCAATTAGCTGTAAAATTCCTCGCATAATTTTCTCCATTGAATATTTTTGTTGTTGGACTAGAATGACTGACAGGGGGACAAGCGAGCTAGAAAACTTGCCAACAAAGGCTTCTGGCTTCTCTCGCTAGAAATAGATATAGCGATTCTAGGCAAAAAGCTAACGAAAGAATTAGGGATAGGAGCGAGCTTACTAGGAATTATTATTAATAAGTGAGAGATGGTGCGGCGAACTTTTTCGAGCCAAAACCATGGAAAGCTTATGATGTATGGATTTCAGTCTTCTTGTCCCCCTGTCAGTTAAATAACTGGACTTCCTCCGTATAAACATACTAGCTATGGCTAAAAGTCTTACAGAGCCTGAGTTCAAGCAATGCAATACCAATGAACTACTGGACACAAAATCCTGAAGTTCTTACGCAGATAGGGTTTGAGGCAAAAATTTTCAAATTTGACCT
>SFBI01000103.1 GCA_007095845.1 Microcystis aeruginosa Ma_MB_S_20031200_S102 | reverse complement strand
ATCTTGCCGATTCTAGTGTAAAAATGCACATCAGAATTAGGGATTATCCCGAAAAACTAGCAACCGCTTTTGTTTTAAGTGACGGTGTTGCTGATAGTAATTATCTCAGTGGGTTTGTTCACCTAATTGGGTTTGATTTTTATTTCAATGGTAAGAGTGCAATCGAAATTTATGCTGAAGTTACAGAAGATGATTTTTTCAAACCAGAAATCATCAATCAAGTGTGGCAACATTTTCCTAAATCAGCATTAAAACCTCTCCAAGCATCAAGTCTATTTTTCACCGGTTTATCAAAAGCCAATCACAACCCAGTTCTTTACTACCATCTCAAAAATCGTCAGGATTTAACCAATTACTTCAAGCTTAGTGATACAGCCCAAAGAGTTCATAGCTTTTATCAACATCAAGATATTTTACCTAATATGTGGGTAGGTACAGCCCAACAAGAATTAGAAAAAACGAGAATAGAAAATATTCGGCTTTACTATTATAAATTATTTTCAATGGAGTGAACTATAATGTTAACCACGAAACCCCGCTTTCAAACCTTCGTTGAATATCTACATTATGAGGATAATTCAGAGAAACACTATGAATTATTTAACGGAGAATTGGTAGAAATGCCGCCAGAATCAGGACTTAACTTTGAAATCGCTAACTTTCTTTTTCTCAAATTTGCCTCACTTGTTGGACATCGGAGAGTCAGAGGACATGGTTTAGAATTAGAAGTGAGAGGCGAACCGAAAAACCGTTACCCTGACTTAACCATTATTCGAGAAGAACATATTCAATTACTCTCCCAGAGAAATACAATTCTTCTTGCCATGGCACCCCCCTTATTAGTCCTTGAAGTGGTTAGCCCCGGAGAAATCCAAAGAGAGAGAGATTACATCGCTAAAAGAAGCCAATATCAAGATTGTGGGATTCCCGAATACTGGATAGTTGATCCTCAAACTCAAACCATTTTAGTCTTAGAATTAAGAGAAAATACTTATACAGAAATTGGTAATTTTAGCAATGATGACTTAGTAAAATCTTCTACATTTGGTCAACTTAATTTAAAAGTTTTTCAAGTATTTAATTAGGCAAATTAACCCCCATGATTACCGTCGAACCCATTACCTTAAACTTAAAATCCGTCAATTTAAGCGATGAGCAATTCTATCAACTTTGCCATAATAACGACGATTGGCGAATTGAACAAAATGCCGCAGGAGAATTAATTATTATGCCCCCGATTGGTGCTATTAGTGGGAATCGAGAATCAGATTTAAACGGCTTTGTTTGGTTATGGAATCGTCAAACAAAACTCGGTAAAGTCTTTAGTTCTTCCACTATCTTTACCTTACCCAAGGGTGGTAAACGTTCCCCTGATGTCGCTTGGATTGCTAATGAACGCTGGGACGCTTTACCCCGAGAAGAACAAGAAAAATTTGCGACAATTTGTCCCGATTTTGTGATAGAATTAAGGTCGCGCACCGATTCTTTAAGTCAACTCCAAGAAAAAATGCAGGAATATCTTGATAGTGGCTTAAGATTGGGTTGGTTAATTGATCCCATTAGTCAACAGGTAGCCATCTATCGCCAAAATCAGGAAGTAGAAATCGTCTCATTACCAACCACCTTATCTGGGGAGGACGTTTTACCCGGATTTACTTTAGAATTACCCATTTTTTGACGACAGGAAATACCAAGATGATAGCAACTGCAACAATTTCTCCTCAATTAACCATCCCACACCTAGAAAATGGAGACAAGCTTACTCGTCGTGAATTTGAGCGTAGATATAAGGCTATGCCAAATCTAAAAAAGGCAGAACTTATTGAAGGAATTGTTTATATTATGGCTTCTCCCCTAAGAATTACGAACCATGGCAACCCTCATGCGCGTATTATTACTTGGTTAGGTAACTATTGGTCAAATACACCCGGAACAGAATTGGGCGATAATTGTACGGTACGTCTTGATGCGGACAATGAACCTCAACCCGATGCACTATTAAGAATTAAAAATGGTGGACAATCAACGATTAGTGAGGATGGTTATGTCGAAGGTGCGCCAGAGTTAATCGTCGAAATTGCTGCGAGTACCGTCTCCCTTGACTTACATCAAAAACTCAATGTTTATCGCCGTAACCAAGTGCAAGAATATTTAGTCTGGCGAGTCGAAGATGGAGAATTTGACTGGTTTAGATTAACCAATGAAGAATATATTAAACTTGAACCGAACTCAGAAGGGATAATTTGTTCCCAGATATTCCCTGGATTATGGTTAGATAAAGATGCTTTATTAGCTGGTGATTTAGCCAAGGTTTTAGAGGTTTTGCAATTAGGAATAGCAAGGAGATAATTAATCATGAAATATAGCATTTTAATTCAATGGTCTGAAGAAGATAATGCCTATATCGCCAGTTTACCCGAATGGGGAAAATACGCTCGAACTCACGGCAACACCTATCAAGAAGCCATTGATAATGCCCAAGAAGTTTTAGAAGATTTGGTAGATATTTATACCCAAGAAAATAAAGCTTTGCCCTCGCCAAAACTATTACAAATAGCTTAGAAAATTACTAATGACTAACCTCCCAACTATTCTAGGACTAAAAGTAGGTTTTTCTTCCGGAGAAAATGATTTCAACAAAGACTTAACACAAATTCACTTAAAAACTATTGATTCGGCAGAAAAGAGGTAGTATGATCGAGAATAAATAGCAATCAGGTCAGATTTACCATGATGAAAACTAAAAGAGAATCAAAAACCCATGAATTAGAACCCCTACAAAGTTTAGAATTACCCTTTTTTTGACGACAGGAAATACCAAGATGATAGCTGCCCTTAAACCTTTTACAACAATCAAGAGAGGATAAATTATGATGACATTAGAACAAGCTCTTATGACAGTTAATGAACTACCTATTGAACAGAGAGAAATGTTAATAGAAATTGTCAAAAATCAAATGATAGAATCCTATCGAGACGAAATAGCCCGAAATGCTAAAGAAGCGAGGGAAGCTTTTCAAAGAGGGGAATTAAAACCGCAACCTTTAGAAGATATTATTGATGAATTAAAAACCTTATTAACAGAAGATGAATGAAAGAGATTATTGCAACACAGAAGTTTAAACGGTCATTTCGTAAATTTGTCAAGCGGAATGCTCAACTTGAACAAAAAATCATTGAAACATTAAAGCTAATGCAAGAAGATATTTTTACCCCTCAGTTAGCCACCCATTCATTACAAGGAAAATTATTAGGACTAAAAGCTTGTTCTTGTGGTTATGATTGTAGAATTATATTTTCTTTAGAAAGACCAGAAACTAATGATAAGGAGCAAAAAGAAGTAATCATTCTAATTGATATTGGTACTCATGATCGGGTTTATTAAACTTAATTTTTAACCTCATTTTCACCTAACTTACTCTGATTCACTAATCATTAATAAAATGACTCAAATTCTCTCGATTCTTGGACTAAAAGAACTACAAAAACAAACCAAAGGCGCATCAGAAATAACCGTCGCCATTCTCGATGGTGTAGTTGATACCGACCATCCCTGCTTCAACGGGGCAGACCTAACCCGTTTATCCACCCTCGTCCAGCATCAAGCCACCGCGGGGCAAATGTCCACTCACGGAACCCATATTGCCAGCCTCATCTTTGCACAACCCAATAGCGAAATCCCTGGCATCGCCCCCCAGTGTCGAGGCCTACTCGTCCCCGTCTTCGCCGACGATAACCGCAAACTCTCCCAACTCGATTTAGCGAGGGCGATTGAACAAGCCGCCGAAAAAGGGGCAAAAGTGATTAATATTAGCGGCGGGGCCCTCACTGATATGGGAGAAGCCGAAGACTGGCTAATTCGCGCCGTCGAGATGTGTAACGAGAGAAATATTCTGATCGTTGCCGCTGCTGGCAATGATGGCTGTGAATGCCTGCAAGTCCCGGCAGCCCTTCCCGCCGTCCTAGCGGTGGGTGCTGTTGATGCTAGAGGGCATCCCCTCGACTTTAGTAATTGGGGGGAAACCTACCAAAGTCAAGGCATCCTTGCGCCTGGAGAAAACATCTTAGGGGCAAAACCGGGCGGCGGGACTGTGCAACTGAGTGGAACCAGCTTCGCCGCGCCTATTGTGGCCGGAGTAGCCGCCTTATTACTCAGCTTGCAGGTGCAGCGAGGAGAAACCCCCAATCCTCACGCTGTCCGGGAGGCAATACTAAAAAGCGCCCTCCCCTGCCAATATGCCGACAGCGAAAATGAACCAAAATGTTTAGCCGGATTGTTGAACATTTCTGGGGCAATTCAACAACTAACAGGAGAAACCATGTCCGAATCTGTGGAAACCCAAGCAACAGTAGAAGCATCGGGCTGTGGCTGCGGTGGTACGCCCGAAACCCCTGAGGCTGAACGCCAAAAACTCGAACTGAGTGCCGCAACCAGCGCACCGGTAATTCCCGTCGCCCAAATTCCCAATCCTGTCATCACCTCTCAAGGAGTATCCATGCCCGAAACTACTAATAAACCTGTTACTCCCAGCCAAGCTGCTGAACCTGCTGGCGGAGTCGTCTATGCCATTGGCACTTTGGGCTATGACTTCGGCACCGAAGCCCGTCGGGACACATTTAAACAACTGATGCCCACCGCCGTAATTGGTGGTATTGAAGTTCCCTCTAATCCCTACGATGCCCGTCAGATGGTGGATTACCTGGCTGACCACCTCTCGGAGGCTAAATCCTTAATTTGGACCCTGAATCTGGAACTTACGCCAATTTACGCCATTGAACCCCTTGGCTCTTTTTCCCGGGAAGTTTACGCCGCTTTACAGGAACTTCTTTCAGGACAAGTGCAAGCAGAAGACAGCGCCGAGTATATTCAGCGTGTCAGTATTCCGGGACGGATTACTGGGCGGACAGTACGCTTGTTCTCAGGCCAAGTTGTTCCCGTCATTGAACCGGATAGTCCCCGGGGAATTTATGGTTGGCACGTTAATACTTTAGTCAGTGCGGCAATAGAAGCCGTTGGTGCAGAACAAACAGAAGCCCAAGAAAGCCAAATGCGCCGTACTTTGAGTAGTTTCCTCAACCGCATCTACTACGATTTACGCAATTTAGGGCAAACTTCCCAAGACCGCGCCCTCAATTTTGCCGCGACTAATGCTTTCCAAGCAGCGCAAACTTTTTCCGAGGCTGTGGGTGCAGGGATGGAACTCGATAGTATTAATGTTTCTAAGAGTCCTTTCTGTCGGCTGGATAGCGATTGCTGGGACGTACAGCTAAAATTCTTCGACCCGGAAAATAGCCGCCGCGCTCGTAAAATCTTCCGTTTTACCATTGATGTCAGTGACTTAATTCCTGTCACCTTGGGCGAAGTTCGTTCCTGGTCTTCTCCTTATTAGTCCTCTCCCCTGCGCTGACTTCTGACTTCAAGTACGGGGGAAGCATTCGGATAGGAAATCTAAGGTTTCAGCGATAGGTTATGCCCGAATGCTTCGCCTCTACCCCCATTATTTACCCGAAAACAACCATGAGACTTCCCAAACAGTCTGCTCCCGTCAAACGACCCCATTTTATTCATCCCCATGAATGCGTCGATATTATTCACGGTGATGGCGAAGACTTGGTATCTATTTTGGTTAAGTTAGTTCATGGCGCTAACTACAATGATCCGGCTCAGTTTCAATATCCTCACTATGGCTATCTGAAAACGTCGTCCTTTTGAGGATTGCGGCCTTAGATCAAGTCATTCCCTGTTAAAACATTCCTTTTTGAAATCCCTAGCACCCTAGCTTCTACCTCTATGGCTGAAATTCCTGTTGACCTTGTGATTGTGATGGATACCAGTGTTTCGATGAAACCCGAAGCGCAAGCGTTGAGTCAGGCGGCGGCAACGGCGATCGCTAATGCTCGTTCCCACTGTCCCTCAGACCTACGGGTAATCTGGTTAGGAATCGAAGGCACCTGGAAAGAGACCCAATTTACTCGCACTGTGCGGGAATATTTAACCGAAACCTGTGTCATTCCCGAATCAGCCTTAAAAAGCCGCAAAAAAGGTGAACTCCCATCAGGAGGGGCGCAGGAAGACGCGGCACGGGTGATGCAAGATCTTGCCACTCATTTTGATTGGCGGTCTGGGGCGAAAAGGGCGATTTTTTATCTAGGAGATGAAGCCCTAGATGCAGGCGGAGACAAAACCTTACCCAAGGATATTGAAGCCGCTAACCAGGCGATTCAAGGGGCTAAGACGGCTCAAGCGGTCATTCATACCTATTGTGGTCAATCTAAAAGTCGCTATCGTCACACAATTGAAGCTGAATATGCTCGCGTCGCTCAAGAAACTGGCGGTCAATCTTTCACCGCTGAAGGTTCTCTCAGGGATTTTGCTACGGTTCTCGAACAAATCATTTGTGGGAGTCAATCTCTTCCTCAAATTCCCCTAGCCGAACCAGAGAAAAATGATACGCCAACAACTGCTTTAGCAACTGACGGCGAGCCGCAACCTGTGTTACAACAAACTCATGGAGAGCATCCAACTATGTCCAAACCTAAAGCCTCTACCGAATCAGCACCCGCTGCTGCGAATGTTGCTCAACCCACCCCAGAAAAAACCAAGATTGAGCAACCAGAAACAACTCAACCTAAAGCTAAATATATTCCCGCCACTGGTTTAGAAGATTACGGACGTTGGAAATTGATGTTCCAAGACCGTAAAGCGAATCCCAATGATCCGCCTTTTCGCCGCGGTCGTATCTGGTGTTGAACTTTGTCCATTTTTCCTGCGAAACTTTGTCTATTTTTCCCGCAAACAAATTGTTTAAAATTGACAATAGTTAACAGAAAACTCTTGACAAGGATCGTGTAAAGCTTTTAGTGTTATTGACCAAGTACCTTTGGAGTAACTTACGATGAAAACCCTAAAACTGAACCCTCGCATTACCGCCCCGGTTCAACGAGACAATATCACTACCGTTCCTAGTGATGCTAATATGATTACCCCTGCTACCTTCTGTGATCTAGCCACCAAGCAATGTTATCCTTTTGCGGGTGACGACGCAGTGTAATTTGTTCTTGCTGGCATTAGTCATTAGGTAGGCAGTCTTTTTTTACATGGATTGTTCGTGCTTGCCTACCTGACAAAACGACTACTCTTCCGGTTCTATGCCCAAGGCCCTTAACTGTTCCGCTAGGCGATCGGCTCGTTGTCGTTCCTGTTGAGTAGATTCCTGGGAAGTTAACAACAAATTACCTTCCCCATCCCACCAGCGAAGCCAGGGAAAGGATTGATTTTGGTATTCCCCTTGCCAAATTCCTAACTCTACCTTTAAAGGAGTAATGGGATAATGACCGCGCTGATTAGGAGTCATTTTTTGGTAACGACCATTAACTAACTGGTACATCTCGATCTGGGCCTTGTTAACTTCATAAATCCCATAAAAAGGAATTTGAATCGCTCGCTCATAGATCCAAAATTTACCCTTAACAGGCGTTTTATCCCGTTCTTCTTCACCATTACCAGAGACAAATTCTAAGGCAATAACCGGTTCAATGATTTCTTTCCACATCACAAAAGAACGGCGAACTTGACCATCAATAGTCGTGGGGACATGGGGAACATAAAACCAATCGGGAGCAACAGCACCCTTTTCTAGGGATTCTGGATACTCTGGCAATCGCCAATAAATCCCACAATCTCGACCCAGACAGTAATTACCGTCAGGATGTAATTGCTCTAAAAGGGGTGTGATAGTATGCGTTAAAAGGTCTGCTTGGGGAGGCTCTTGATAGTTTTTCACAAAACTTCCATCTTTATCGGGAAGTTGGGTGTGGTCGGGTAAAGGGGAAGCGCAATAGGCTGTGGTCGAAGGTTCCTGAATTGTGGTTGAGGATTGTACCGTTTGGGTCATTGAACTCATCTTTAATTCCCCTATTTTTGTTGTCTAGCTTTTATTCTATAACTGTTCTTGAAAACCTGCAAAAACTATGCCTGATCTCAATGCTATCCCCGGAATGACCGCTCTTCGCTCCCAGACAAAAGGCGATCCACGCATCAAAATCGCCGTTCTTGATGGACCAATTGATTTAGATCGCGCCTGTTTCCAATCAGCAAATATTACCAGACTTGATCCCTATTGGTCCGAAGAATTTCCCATCGATCCGCAACACTTACAAGCCTTTTTAGATGTAGAAAAAAGTGGCAAAAGTGATGAAGAAAAAGAGGCTCTGCTGAAAGAAGCAATCCCCGATGAAAACATCCGCGCTAGTTTACATTTGCGCTTCCATGCTAACCATATTATCAGCACTATTTGTGGACAGCCAGGTTCACCAGTAGAAGGGATTGCTCCTAACGCTACTGTAATTAATATTCCTATCGCATATAGCAACGATGATTTTATTAATCCTCTCAATCTTTCTCGCGCAATTAGTACCGCGATTGAACAGGGAGTGAATATTATTCATTGTGCGGCTTGTCATCCAACTCAAAGCGGATTAGCGCACGAATTTATTGATAAAGCTATTCGTCAAGCTCAAGCTAATAATATCCTGGTGATTGCTCCTGGAGGTAATGATAAGGGAGAGTGTTGGTGTGTTCCTGCGGTGTTAGAAAATGTCCTGACCGTAGGAGCGATGAAAGATACAGGTGAGCCATTTAAATTTAGTAATTTTGGCGGTAAATATGCAACTCAAGGGATTCTCGCTCCAGGCGAAAATATTTTAGGCGCTCAACCCGCAACCGATGACCCCATCCGCAAAAAAGGTACTAGCTGTGCTGCTCCAATTGTGACAGGAACAGCCGCTTTATTAATGAGTTTACAATTAGAACAGGGTTTATCTCCTGATGCAGAAGCAGTAAGGGCCGCTTTGACAAATAGTGCCATCCCCTGCGATCCTAAGGAAGTAGAAGAACCGGAACGCTGTTTATTAGGAAAAATCAATATTGCGGGTGCTTATGAACTGCTGAAGGGAGAGAAATTACAAACTGTTGAAGCGGATAACAATTCGTCGAATAATATCATAGAATCGGCGGTAATTCCGATGACAGTGACAACCTCTGTTATCCCATCCAATACAACCGAGATGGCGACTCAGGGAACAACTGTAACCACCCCAACAGCAGCGACACTAGAACTGGTGATCGCTCCTAGCAATGCTTCAGAAAATGTTTCCTCAACCGGATTGATACAAAATAATCAAGCAAACAATAATATTGTCTTAAATAATGTAGTTCCTAGTCAACGTTCAAACCTCGTTTATGTGTTAGGAACTTTAGGCTATGATTTCGGCACAGAAGCGCGTCGGGACACCTTTAAACAATTAATGCCAACCATCGCGATCGATAATCTTGAATTACCATCCAATCCCTACGATGCGCGGCAAATGGTAGATTATTTAGAAAGTAATTTATCAGAAACTAAGTCTTTAATTTGGACAGTCAATTTAGAACTAACTCCCATCTATGCAATTAAACCCGTGGGAGCTTTTGCCGCCGAGATTTATCAAGTCATGCAATATATGTTAGCGGGTCAAATATTGCCAGAAGCTAACGAAGATTATATTGAAAGGGTGAGTATCCCGGGTATGCTGACCGAGGAAACCGTGAGACTTTTTTCTGGTCAAATTGTTCCCGTCATTAAAGTTAATAGTCCGCGAGGAATGTATGGCTGGAAAGTTAATACTTTGATTGAATCAGCCATAGAAACTGTTCGCACCGAACATGAAATCGCCGATGAAGCGAGGATGCGGCGTTCTCTAACCAGTTTCTTAAATCGCATTTATTATGACTTACGCAACGTCGGACAAATCGCCCGCGATCGCGCCTTAAATTTTGCCGCTACTAACGCCTTTCAAGCGGTACAAACCTTCTCCCAAGCAGTAGCAATGGGAATGGAATTACACAGTATTGAAGTGGAAAAAAGCCCCTTTTGTCGCTACGGAAGTGAATGCTGGGATGTGAAATTAAAATTCTTTGATCCCGAAAATGGTCTGCGCGCTAAACGAGTTTTTCGCTTTACTATTGATGTTAGCGATCGCACCCCTGTAACTCTAGGTGAAGTGCGTTCTTGGGCTGTTTCTAAGTGAGGTTTTAGCTTAGGATTAACTTACCAATATTGAAAAAAGCAATAAGCGATCGCTCTTAACTGTGCTGGAAATTTGTCAAGATTAAATTTAACAAACTTAACATCCGAGTCAGCGTCGGGATTAGCAATTCTCGCTGGCACTAGCGATCGCTGTTGGCACGAGAGCAGCGGGAGTAATTGCCCGAATTTTTAGCCCACAGAGACGAGGTATTTTTTAGGCATTCATTGCGAAATTTGTCAAATTATTTAAGAAATGTAAAGGAGCGCAAAGGAAAATTAAAAGAAGGGAAGATATAGATGTTGGGGAGAATACTAAGTGCTAATCTAGGGTTATCCCATCTATTCCGAGGTTAACCGTCCCACGGGAGAAACAATCACCAGATTCCCCTGCCGGCGGCCAAAATCGGTTTCTTTAAATAAAAGTTAACAGAACTTCGCACTTCTGTTAAGAAAAGGTTTAGAGAAACTTGTTAGAATAGAGGTAAATAAATCCAGTTGCAAATAGGCGCTCGACCCGATGAATTTTCCGCGCGATCCGACAAAAAAAGGAGAACGAGAACACCGACAATATCTAGACTGTGACCTCTAATTGACTTTCACTCAACAGCGCGATTGAGCAGTTTTTTGAGGATTAAATTCCTAGCATCAACACCCCTTAAAAATAGTTGATGTGGGCAGTCCATAGCAAAATTTTTAGATGGAGTAGTGAGTATGAAGCTATTGATTCAGGGCAATAATATCGCTGTCACCGAACCTATTCATGATTATGTGGAACAAAAGCTGGAGAAAGCGGTGAAACATTTTAACGGCATAACCACAAAAGTCGATGTTCACCTCTCCGTGGAAAAGAATGCGCGCATTCCTGATCGCCACAAGGCAGAAGTAACGGTTTATGCTAATGGAACAGTGATTCGCGCTCAAGAAGGAAGCGAAAATCTGTACGCAAGTATTGATTTAGTTTCTGATAAAATCGCTCGTCAACTCCGCAAGTATAAAGAAAGACTGGTGGATCATCGCACCCACACCACCGTTAAAACTAGCGAGGTGGTGCAAGAGAAACCCTTAGATGATAACCTAATTGGCGATCGCACTCCTGAATTACCTGCGGAAGTAGTGCGGATGAAATACTTTGCCATGCCACCGATGACTATTGAGGAAGCACTAACACAATTGCAATTAGTCGATCACGATTTCTTTATGTTCTGCAACAAAGACACTAACGAAATCAATGTTATCTATCAACGCAATCACGGCGGTTTTGGTGTTATTCAACCCCGTCCCGTCAACCTAAATAGCAAAGAATCCAATTAACAGTTAGCGACTACAAATAAAACCAAAGACTGGAGAAATTCTCCAGTCTTTTTCTCATCTAACCAAGATTAACTTTAACCACTTTATTTTTTTCCGCCACCGCTTTCGGTAGGGTGAGATAAAGAATACCGTTCTGATAGTTAGCGGTAACTTGGCTATTTTGCACCTCCACTGGTAGGGTAATCAAGCGACTAAATTTACCATAATAAAATTCGCTGTTTTCTACCTCGGCAGGGCATTCACGTTGCCCGTTAATCGCCACCATTTGCTTGCTAACCTCTACATCGATATCTTTAATATCCATGCCAGGTAATTCGATTTTTAATTCCACAGAATCCTCGTTAACAGAGATTTCCACTGGAGGACGAGATCCGAAGGAAGTTGTCGGTAATACTTCTTGAAAAAGTTGGTCGATTTGACGTTGGACAGAATTAATTTCGAGGAAGGGAGAATAAAGAGTGAAAGCCATAGTAATAATTTCCTTGAGAGGTTTTCTCTGACTGCGATTACCTCTATCTTAAGCAACTAACTTGACTTCCACAAGGCGGTTTTCAGGAAATAAAAAGTCGCAATAACCGATACAGTTTCAGTTATCAGTTATCAGTTATCAGTTATCAGTTATCAGTGGGAAGTTGTGGGGTGTGGGGTGTGGGGTGTGGGGAAGTGGGGAAGTGGGGAAGTGGGGAAGTGGGGAAGTGGGGAAGTGGGGAAGTTGTGGGGTGTGGGGTGTGGGGTGTGGGGAGAGCAAAGCTGCCTTTTGCCTTTTGCCTTTTGCCTTTTGCCTTTTGCCTTTTGCCTTTTGCCTTTTGCCTTTTGCCTTTTGCCTTTTGCCTTGTGCCTTGTGCCTTCGTTATAACCATTGTTGTAATTCTGGCCAACCCAAACCCTGACGCACGATATCCGGTTGATCGGCAGTAAAATCAACAATTGTTGACACTTCCGAACCGGGAGCCGAACCATCTTCGATAATTAAATCAACGATATGATCGAGGTCATCGAATAGCCTAGCGGTTTCTAACCCCTTAGTGGGAAAATCCCCCTCCTGATCGGGAAGATGAGCAGAACTAGAGATAATGGGATTTTCTAGGGTTTCGAGAATAGTGCGACAGATAACGTGATTGGGAACCCGGATACCGGTGGTTTTCCGCTTCGGATTCATCACCACTTTCGGCACTAATTTAGTCGCCGGTAAGAGAAAAGTGTAGGGACCGGGTATAACTCGTCGCATAATCTTATAAGCATGATCGCTGACCACTGCGTACTCGGAAATATTCGACAAAGAAGAACAGAGAAACGTCAAGGGTTTATCATTAGATAGTTGCTTGATTTGGCGAACTCGTTCGACGGCGGATTTCACATTGAGATCGCAACCGATCGCATAGACGGTATCGGTAGGATAAAGCATAATTGCCCCATTTTTCAGGGCATGACAAATTTCTTGGATAGAACGTTGTTGGGGATTTTCCGGATGGAGAGAGTAAATAGTAGCCATGATAGCAAAATCGTCGCCTATTGGGATTGTCCCACGGGAATCGCCGGGGATATGTGTTTAGGGGCATTAGTAGATTTAGGAGTCCCCTTAGAATACCTGATTGCACAACTAAAAACTTTAGGAATCGAGGATGAATATCAGTTAAAGGCCGAAAAAGTGCATCGTCGCGGTCAAATTGCCACTAAGATTCACGTCGATGTCACTGCCGAGAAGTCCGCTGATCATCACCACCATCACCATCATACTCCCACTCGCCATTTACCGGAGATTGAAAGTTTAATTAAACAGGCAAATTTACCCCAGAAAGTCCAAGAATGGAGTTTAGCGGTTTTTCAACAACTTGCGATCGCAGAAGGAGCCGTTCACGGGATTGCACCGGAAAAGGTGCATTTTCACGAAGTCGGGGCAACCGATGCCATTATTGATATCGTCGGGACTTGTTTGGGTTTGGATTGGCTATCGGTGAGTGAATTATACTGTTCTTCTCTACCCACCGGCGGCGGTACAGTTCAGGCCGCCCATGGTCGTTTACCAGTTCCTGTGCCAGCAGTAGTACAATTGTTCAGTCAGCGACAAGTACCAATTTATAGTAATGGCATCCCAGCGGAGTTAGTAACACCCACGGGGGCAGCTATTGTGACAACTTTAGCTAAAAGTTTCGGTAAACCGCCGCAAATGCAGTTAGAAAAGGTCGGTTTAGGAGCAGGTACAAAAGATTTACCGATTCCCAATCTTGTCCGGCTTTGGTTAGGGAAAAAAGAATCAGAAAAGCTAGATGCAATCGAAACTGTGGCAGTTTTAGAAACTCAAATTGATGACTTAAATCCGCAAGCGATCGCCTACTTAAGTGAGGCTTTATTACAAGTGGGTGCCTTGGATGTATTTAGTCAAGCAATTACTATGAAAAAATCTCGTTTGGGGATACTTTTGACAGTAATTTGTGACTTGGATAAAATTGCTATTTGTGAAAATATGATCTTTCAGGAAACCACAACTTTAGGCATTAGAAGGACAATTCAAGAGCGATCAATCTTAAAAAGAGAGATACAATCGATCGATACTGTCTATGGACAAATTCGGCTAAAAGTTGCCTACAAAGAGTCAATTAATCAACCGATTACCGTACAACCAGAATACGAAGATTGTGCCGCAATTGCCCGTCAGCATCATCTACCTTGGCGATTTGTTCATCAAATGGCCTTAGCTATTTGGCAAGAAAAAAAGCAGTCTTGACAGCAGGGCAATTTTATCATAAAACTGCTATTGTTCAAAAGCTATTTTCAGGAAAATAATCCCAATTTAAAACCTGTTCTTGGCTAAAAGGACAATCAACCGGAAAAGTTTCTTTTGGTAAATTAGTTTCATTTACTGTCCCTCGCACTGCTCTTTGATAACATTCTGTGAAAATATCGGTCAAATAGGTTTTTAAGCTAGGACTATCCCTTAAAATAAGCTCTAATTGTTCTCTTTGCTCATCAATGGTATTTATCCAGCTATTAGTGCATTTTTCCGGTTGATATTGCCATTTAAGTAAGTGCATCAAGAGAACTTTTAAACGACTAAATACCTCCCGTCTATTATTACATCCCATATCAGATATTTCTTCGATTAAGTTATCTAAATCAAGGGCATCTAAGTGGCCTTTTTTTAAGTGATTTACGGTTTGCTCAATCCACAAATTAAAATCAGTTTCATAAAGCTGAGATAATTTAGTTTTCATGTTGAAAATATCCCATTTAGAAGTCGATAGAAGCACTTTCTGGGACAGCAGAGAAAGAACGAGTTGGTTCTCTAGGTTCAGATCTTAATACACCTAAAAATCTAATTATCGCTCTTTCGGGAGTCTAGGAATATCCTGATTGTGTCTAATACTAAATCCAGTTATTAAAAACTGATTATTTATTCTCCCTTTTAGTAAGTAGTCGTGCAAAATTAATTTCCTAGTAAAGATAGGCAAAAGGCAAAAGGCAAAAGGCAAGAGGGGGTTAGATATGTGTAATTAATTTTGCTTAGGTACTTATTTAGAGGAGCAATTCCTTAATAATCAAAAAATCCCCCTTTTACAGGGAGATTTTAGCCAAAGTCTAGCATTATTACCCGACAAATTACACCAATTTTAGATCGGGATAATTAGCGAGAATGTCGTCTTGACTGAGAATATCACCCTCGCTTTGAGGAGTCCAAATCACTTCTACTGCCAAAAGTCGATCGCCTCCCATACTACCAATTTGTTGCAGGGCCTGTTTCAAGTCTTGGGAGTCATTAATTTTCGGTAGGGAAAATTTACCAACAATGCCGGCTAAAATAGTCACCAAAATATAGCCTTCCGGTGCAGTTTTAGCTAATTCCTCAGCCGATTCGGGTAAAATGTTGTCTCTAGAACCTTGACGCAGTTGATTATTGTAATTAGTTAAGGTTTCCGCCGTTAGTTTACCGCGTTCGTTGAGAGACCACTGATTAAACTTCGCTTCTGCACTGCTGAGGCTGGTTTGTTGGCAATCGACGTTACCATAAACCCAGTATTCTGGATGACGTAATAGGGCCAGAGCCGATTCTTGTAAGACTTCGACCCGTCCCTCAGAGGTGCTAGTATCTACAGTTAGGGCGATTTGATTTAATTCTTGTTGCAGATAACGGGCATTAGCCAACAAACCCACCTGTACTTTAGCCACGGAGACGGTTTCATATCCCTGTTCAACAGCCATACCATTCTCATCACTGCCTCCACGACTACGGAAAGCATTAACGAGGAAATTGGCAATAGCAAAAAAGATTAACAGAGAAATTAAACCACCGCCACCACCACCCCAAAAGAAGGGTAAGAGGAAGGGAAACCCAATACCTCCACCGTAACCCGGGGAACTGTAACCACCACCTCTAGAAGGACTAATACTGCGACTAGGGGCGCGAAAACTACCGCCACCCATTCTACCCCCCGATGCCGCTAAAGCACTGGGAATACTGCCTAAAATCAGCGTTGTCACTAATCCTAGAACTAATAATGGCTTGGCAAGCGATCGAACTTTAGTTAAAATTTTGTCAATCATAAGAACACCGAAATACAGCAACCCTTTATTTACTAGCATAACCAGTTTCTCGGTCAGGGATAGACAAATCTTCAAATCAGTTATCAGTGATCAGTTATCAGTGATCAGTGATCAGATTTGAGTTTTCGGTTCACTGATTACTGTTTACTGTTTACTGATCACTGAAAATTTATGACTTGGAATTTTTCCTCTCCCACGGATTCAGACTTAGGCGATCGCGAAGTACCCTTAGAAAATCATCATCTCTGGGGTAAACGGATTGCTTTACTGGTAACAGGAGGGATTGCAGCCATGAAAGCGCCGCTAATTGCCCGATCTTTGCGGAAATTCGGGGCTACAGTCGTGGCTTTTGTCTCGGAAGAAGCTTTAAGATACGTCACTAGGGAAGCTTTGGAATGGAGTACGGTTAATCCCGTAGTTAGTCAATTAACGGCAAAAGCAGAACATTTAAGCGATCAATCTCCCTTTGATCTTTATTTAGTCGCCCCCGCTACCTATAACACGATTAATAAGTTTCGTTACGGAATCGCTGACGGAGTGATCACTTCATGCTTGGCCTCGGCCTTAGGACGACTGGAAAAGGGAAAAACTAAAATTCTACTCGTCCCCACCATGCACGGCAGTTTACATAATGCTATTCTGAGCGAATCTTTGCAAACTCTCGATCGCTGGGGAGTCGAGATTATGCCACCCCGGGATGATTACGGTAAACACAATCTCCCCGGGGAAAAAGAGATTACCGTGGCAGCCTGTGGGATTCTCAGTAATTCTGTGCTGAAAAATAGGCCGATTTTAGTCACTGGTGGACCCACACCCGTGATTATCGATAATATCCGTCGTTTAACCAATCGTTTTACTGGACAATTAGGAGTCGCTATTGCAGAAGAATTATACCTGCGCGGGGCAAAGGTGCAGTTAATCCACGGACGCGGCAGCTATACACCCCCCGCTTATTTACCCCACGAAATTATTGAAACTTATGACGAGTATCTAGGGAAGGTGATGGTCGAATTAGGGAGTAAAGATTATCAATTTGGGATTTTCTCGGCAGCCGTGGCCGATTATCGCTTAGAAAGCCCTTTTTCTGGCAAGATTCCCAGTGGAGGGCAGTTAAATCTTAATTTTGTGCCGACGGAAAAAGTGATCGACAAGGTGAGAGAAAATTTTCCCGATTTAGAGATGGTGACTTTCAAGTATCAGGAGGGAGTCAGTCAGCAGGAGTTACTGGAAATCGCCCGTAAACGCCTAGAAAAGGGCTATCAGGCGGTTATTGCTAATAGGGGTGAGGAAAAGGGCGATCACGGGGAACAGGTGGCTTATTTGGTCACAAAAGCGGCACTGGGGAAATTTATCGGTAAAAAAGCGATCGCTATTGCCATCGCCGAATATTTAGAGGAACGAGCCAAAAATGTTACAATCAAAAAAATTTAATATTTTTTAATATTAATTTGCAAAAATTTAGGGTAATACAGTCATGGGTAACATCAACTTCGTCAAAGAGAATAAGATCGTGGTAGCGGCAGATGGAGCGAATTTACGAGAGAAAGCAATCCAGAATGGCGTTGATATCTACACTTTTAGCGGTAAATTGATGAATTGTGGCGGTTACGGTCAGTGTGGTACTTGTATAGTGGCAATTGTCGAGGGTCTGGAAAATCTCTCCGCTAAAACCGACTTTGAACAGCGCTGTCTGAAGAAAAAACCCGAAAATTATCGTTTAGCCTGTCAAACCATGGTTAATGGCCCTATTAGCGTCCAAACTAAACCAAAATAGCATTTATCGGTTTTTTAGCTGCGGCCTGGTCGGTGATCACTGATCAATTATCAGTGATCACTGATAAAAACTAACTAGGAACAATATTTAAGAAAGCGTCGAAGTCTTTTAATGCTTCTTGGAATTGATTAGCAGCGAGACTAGCATCTTTTTCTTTGGCTGCCGCATCGATACGTTCAAAGTGAACGAAAAGATTTTTCGCTAACTGCTTGGCTTTTTCTTGGTCTTTGGGCAGTAAATTACGGGATAATCCTACCATTTCCTGACGCAATTGCCCCAAAGGACCGTGGATATAGGTGCGAGTATCTACCCAATTTTTGTCAGCGATGAGGTCTTGCAAAACGCTCATTTTTTCGCGAAATCCTTCTATGGGTTGGATATAAACCTGTAACTGTTCGATTTTTTGGGGACTGTAAACGGTGGGGATAGTTGCTTGGGGACCACTGCAACTAACCAGCAGGGTAGTAACTAGGACTAAAACTAGGGAAATAATCGAGCGAAGACGTAGCATTGGTTTATATGTACTATTTAACAAACTATTGACGTTCTCTCCCGATAACTGGTCAAGCTATCGGGACGATTTTTACTTTATCAGGTTGTGGGATTCCCAAATCAGATTTTACTCCCAACGGCCTTGACAATAACTCGGTGTTATTGGACGATAATCAGCAATTTTGCCTCTGATCCCCCCTTAATCCCCCCTTGATAAGGGGGGTGTCTGATAATTTTTAACACCTACCTACTTATTAACTAGAGCTTATCAAACTGTTTCATAAAAGCTCGATCGATCCGATCTTTCCATAACCATAATAACGGTGATTGCCAGCCAAAACCGCCCCAAGATGCGATCGCTTGTTGATCTCCTGTCCCGATTAAACTCAGATAATTTTTCTGGGGAAAATAGGGTTTTAGAGGCTGATTTTGCAGAATTCTGACTAAATTATCGAACAGGGGTTTTCCTTGTCGGACGGCAAAAACTCCCGCTTTCGGACGGGGATAATCTGGAATCGTGGCAATATCTCCCACGGCAAAAATATGGGGATGGGAAAGAGATTGCAGATAATTATTCACTAAAATAAACCCTTTTTCATCTGTCAGTAATCCCGAAGCTTTAATCCAACTAGGGGCCGAGGCAGCCGTTACCCAAATTGTATAATCCATCGGTAAAACTAACCCCGATGAACAGATAATCCGATCTGCTTGCACTGCCGTCACATCCGTTGATAAATATAATCTAATTCCTCTTTGTTTAAAAATATTCTCCAAACGTTGACTGACCCAATTATTATGGGCTGGTAGGAGTTTTTTTCCTCGATGAATTAGAGATAAATTCAAATTACTGCTAGAGTTGAGAATTTTGGCCAAACAGGACTGCATATTTAAAGCTAATTCGACCCCACCTGCGCCACCACCAACAATGACGATATTTAGAGTATTATTAGGGTTATTAACCGCTTTTTTGAGGATTTCTTGCCATCCTTCCCGAAAAATCGGCACTGGTTTGGCGGGAATAGCGTACTCTTTAGCACCGATAACATTATCTACTGCCGGAATGCTGCCGATATCGATCGAAAGATAATCAAAGGGAATCGGTGAAGAATTATGACAAATTACTTGACATTTTTCTATATCTATGAAATTAGCCTTAGCTAAACAGAATTGTGCTTGAGAATACCTAGCTAGAGAAGGTAAATCGATATGAGTCTCGGCAAAATCATAAAAACCGGCGATGTGGCCGGGTAACATTCCCGAATAGGGGGTATGGGTGACATCGCTAATTAAAGTTAATTGAACGTTTTTTAGGGGTGATTGCCCCCAAAGACGAAGAGCGATCGCATGACTATGGCCACCACCGATAAAAACTAGACGCTTGACTAAATCCATAAAAAAAGGGGATTGCTACCAGAAAAGTTAAATTCTAATGAATATATCTTCTGACACAGAAATTCTGTTGCAAGATCGAGAGTAGATAGACAAAAACTCAAGGCATCGAGGCCAAGAACTTGTAACCAATGACAGTCAATTGGGATTTTGCTTTTTTCGGACTCGATATTCTTAAGCAAATTCTATCCAGTATCTTCGCTTCCCAATAGAGAGAAGTCTATGCAAGAAGTTTATATCGTGGCCGCTGTCCGGACTCCAATTGGTCGTTTTGGTGGGGGATTAATCGGATTATCCCCGGCCGATTTAGGGGCAACAGTGATGAAATCTGCCCTAGAAATCGCTAATTTGCCCCCAGAAGCCCTAGATTTGTATATTTTCGGCAATGTTTTGGGATCGGGTCATGGTCAGTTAATTCCCCGACAAGCGGCGATTAAAGCAGGAATTCCCGTAAGCGTGGACGGATATCGGGTGGATATGGTTTGTTCTTCGGGAATGATTGCCGTTAGTAACGCTGCCACCTCAATTCGCGCTGGAGAAGCGGATCTCATCCTCGCTGGTGGTATTGAATCCATGTCCCAAACCGGCTTTTTTCTCTCCCATCGGGCCCGGTGGGGTTATAAATTCCTCATGGGTGCGCCGGAACAATTAACCGACCTATTACTCCACGATGGCTTAACCGATGCTACCACGACTGAGGGCATGGGTTCCCAAGTCGATCGCCTCTGTCTCGATCGCGGTGTCTCTCGGCAAGCATTAGATGAAATTGCCGCCTTATCTCACCAAAGAGCGGCCACAGCCACAGAAAAAGGCTGGTTTAACGGCGAAATCGTGCCAATTGAGCTTAAATCTAAGAAAGGTTCCACAATTATCGCTCAAGATGAGGGTATTCGTTCCGATAGTACCCCGGAAGGTTTAGGAAAACTGCGGCCAGCTTTTAACCCGTCGGGAGTTTTAACCGCGGGGAATAGTAGTCAGATTTCCGATGGGGCCGCCGCTATCCTTTTAGCCAGTAGAAAAGCTGTGGATCAGTACGGTTTAAAACCGATTGCCAAAATCCTTGGCGGTGCTGTGGGTGCTGGAAAAACCGATCGCTTTCCAGAATTTCCCGTCCTCGCGGTGAAAAAATTACTGGCATCCCTGGATAAAACGATCGAAGATTTTGATTTAGTGGAAAATAACGAAGCTTTTGCTTTAAATAATCTCCTGTTTGAGATGGATCTGGGGTTAGCAAGGGAAAAACAAAACGTTCACGGTGGTGCGATCGCATTAGGTCATCCCATCGGTGCTTCCGGAACGCGGATTCTGGTGACGTTAATTAACGCGTTGAAAGTACAGGATAAAACCCTCGGTATGGGGGCCATCTGTCATGGGACCGGTGGCGGAACAGCGATCGCAATTGAAAGAGTTTAGGAGGAAAAAGCTATGGTATCTCTGGGACTAGAGGAAAAAGTTATCGTCGTTACGGGCGGAAATCGAGGACTTGGGGCGGCTATTGTCTCTCTTTTGATAGATTTGGGGGCCAAGGTGGCCTACACGGATTTAGTCGCCGATAATCCCCAGGGTTTAGGCATTGTGGCCGACGTGACTAAGTTGGAATCCATGGAAGCGGCAGCTAAACAAATTGAAGCGGAATTGGGGCCGGTTTACGGTATCGTCGCTAACGCGGGGATTACCAGAGATAACTTTTTCCCTAAATTAACGCCGCTAGATTGGGATTTAGTGATTAATGTCAACTTAAAAGGGGTTAATCACACGATTAAACCGTTTATTGAGGGAATGTACGAACGACAAGCGGGATCGATCGTTTGTATTAGTTCTATTTCTGGTGATCGCGGTAATGCCGGCCAAACTAATTATGCGGCCACAAAAGCGGCAGTTATCGGTTTAGTCAAATCCTTAGCGCGAGAAGCTGCCCGTTATAATATTCGCGCCAATGCGATCGCACCAGGGTTTATTAACACGGAAATGACTTTAGCGATTCCCGATAAAGTTCGCGATAAAATCACTGCCGAAATTCCCTGTCGTCGCTTCGGTGAACCCGCAGATATCGCCTGGGCAACTGCTTATTTACTCTCTCCTGTTGCCAGCAGTTATGTCTCTGGAGAAGTCCTCAGAGTTAATGGGGCCCATCACACCTAATCAGTTATCAGTTATCAGTTATCAGTTATCAGTTATCAGTGGGTAAGTTATCAGTGGGTAAGTTATCAGTTATCAGTTATCAGTGGGTAAGTTATCAGTTATCAGTTATCAGTGGGTAAGTTATCAGTTATCAGTTATCAGTTATCAGTGGGTAAGTTATCAGTTATCTAATTCAAAGATGGAAAATGTGTTTGTTATTGTCCCTGCTAAGTTGCTTGATAGTAGCATAAATCTATGAAATTTCAATGGGATCAAGACAAGGCAAATAACAACATTAAAAAACATAGTATATCTTTTGAAGAAGCAGTGACCGTATTTGGGGACCCATTGGCCGTGACGATTTTCGATCCCGATCATTCAGTGGGTGAGTTTCGTTTTCTGACGATAGGACAGTCAAAATTACAAAAGCTGTTAGTCATATCCCATACAGAAAGAGAAAATGAGATTCGCTTAATTAGCGCCCGTTTAGCTAGTAAACAGGAGAGAAAAAATTATGAATCAGGAGTCTGAAGAAACGGTTAATGACGAGATGCGAACTGAATATGACTTTTCCAGTGGTATTCGTGGCAAATATTATCAAGCTTATCGACAGGCTAGTAATGTGATAATTCTCGATCCGGATGTGGCGGAAATTTTTCAAGATTCAGCCTCAGTCAATGAAGCGTTAAGATTACTAGCAAAAATTGCCAAGTCTGGAAAAATATGACTTATCAGTTATTAGTTATCGGGTGTAGGGTGGGTTAGTAAACTAGAGAAATTAGAGTTAAAGGAAAAGGGCAAAAATCATGGATAAACCGACACAAGCTTGGAGTGAAATGGCCGCCGATTATGTCAATCTTTGGACGGAAACCGGAGCAAAAATGTGGTCAAGTTGGTTTGATATGATGGGAGCGATACCGACTCCTATGGGCAATATTAAACCAGAATTGCAAGAGGCAACCCAGCGCTATTTTGATAATCGGGATTTATTGATCAAATTCCTAAAATTATCGATGGAAGCTTGGGAAAGTATCTTTCCGAAAATGCAAACAGGAGAAGACTGGCAAACAATTTTAGATAATTATACCCAACAGATGCGCGGCCAACTGAATAGTTTTACTGCCACCACTTCCCAAAGTAGTCAAGATGTCAGTCAACTATGGACAATTTACCTGCAACAATTGCAAAGTCTCAATCATTTATGGTTCGATCCTTTGGTGCTGTCAAATGACACAATAACCAAAGCTTGGTTAGGTAACACTTCTTCTTTGATCGAACTCAATAATATCTATTGGCAGAAGTTTTATGATGAAACTTTTGGCCAATGGTTACAGATGCCTTTATTGGGATTGCCGCGAGAATTTAACCGCAAATTACTCGATAGTTTTGAAACTTGGCGCGTTCTTTATCAAGCTAGTATTAACTATCAAATTGTGCTGGCTGATATTCAGGTTAAATCCTTTGAAGCTTTAACTAAAAAATTAGTTTTCCTAGCAGAAAAAGGTCAACCTGTCAAGGATTGGCGAGAATTTCAAGATGTGTGGAGTGTCGTCGCTGATGATATTTTTGAAAAGGCTTTTTGTCAACCAGAAAACCTAAAAGTAAGGGGAAAATTTATTAATTCCCTCAATGATTATCGCCTCAAACAGCAGGATTTAATGGAAATTTACCTGCGCTCAATGAATTTGCCTACCCGCAGCGAAGTCGATGAAATTCATCGGACTATCTATGAATTACGCAAAGAGGTAAAAAGTCTCAAAAAAGCTTTAGGAGAAAAACCAGCAGTAGAAAGTAACAATTAGTTAATTGTGCTTGATAATCAGTTATCAGTGACCAGTTATCAGTTATCAGTTATAATTCATAATTCATAATTCATAATTCCCACTCCCCACTTCCCTATCACCCTACTTCCCTAGGAGAATTAAATTATGTGGCCATTTTTGACGCAAGTTAAACTGGAAGACTTTACCCAAGATTATCTAGAATTAACTCAGAAAAATCTCAAAGGTTTAGACAATCTCAAACGAGTTAAAGAAGAAGATATTCAGTGTGGAGTCTCGGAAAAAGAAGCAGTTTATCGGGAAGATAAAATCATTCTCTACCACTTTAAACCCGTGGTTGAAAAACCCTTCGAGATTCCCTTGCTGATGGTTTATGCTTTGGTTAATCGTCCCTATATGGTAGATTTACAGGAAGGGCGTTCTTTAGTGGCAAATCTGCTAAAATTAGGCTTAGATATCTACTTAATTGATTGGGGATATCCAACCAGAAGCGATCGCTGGTTAACCCTTGATGATTATATCAATGGTTATGTGGATAATTGCGTCGATTTTATTCGTCAAAGTCACCATCTCGACAAGATTAATCTCTTAGGAATTTGTCAGGGAGGAACCTTTAGTTTATGCTACAGTTCCCTCTATCCCGATAAGGTAAAAAATCTGGTGACAATGGTGACACCGGTGGACTTTTATCAAACCGAAACCCTCTTAAATATGCGCGGGGGATGTTCCTTGGGTTCCGAAGCATTAGACATCGATTTAATGGTAGATACCATGGGTAATATTCCGGGAGATTTTCTCAACTTAGAGTTTCTGGAATTGAAACCTTTGCAGTTAGGTTATCAGAAATACCTCGATTTTCCTGACATCATGGAAGACGAATCAAAATTAGTTAATTTTCTGCGTATGGAAAAATGGATTTTTGATAGTCCCGACCAAGCAGGAGAATCCTATCGACAGTTTCTCAAGGATTTCTATCAGCAAAATAAACTGATTAAAGGGGAAGTGATGTTAGGAGATAAACGGGTAGATTTACACAATCTGACTATGCCAATTCTCAATCTTTATGCGGATAAAGATCACCTTGTCCCTCCCGCTTCTTCCCTCGCTTTAGGGAATTATATCGGTACTTCTGACTATACCGCTTGTGCTTTCCCCGTCGGACATATCGGAATGTATGTCAGTGGCAAAGTGCAACGGGATTTACCCCCCGCTATTAGCGATTGGTTAAAAGCAAGAGCTTAACAATCCTTGCATTTATCCCCTTTTCCTGTTTTGGGAGAGGGGTTTATACTATAGTTATTTCAAATAAGAACGAGACACTAGGCGACACAATAAGTACGAATAATTTCATCAAGGGTTGTCCCCACAGGAGCATACATTCTTGCCCTCTTTAATCCACTAAAATCATGT
>SFBI01000102.1 GCA_007095845.1 Microcystis aeruginosa Ma_MB_S_20031200_S102 | reverse complement strand
TATTAACCAGTTTGTGCCTTAAGTCTTTTCCTGTATGAATTTCAGCTACTTTTGAGCGTAGTTGCTCTCATCGAATTTTATTTTAAGTTAATTATTTGCATAACAATTCCCGAAGAGCCTAAATTGTCCAACTCATTTTAACTCCTATATCTTCATCCCAATAATCATCTAATTTGGCTTCTAAATTCAACTGCCGAGCGCAATTACGGCAAATCCAGCGTAAGAACTTGTTAAAATTTGCTATAATGTCTTGGTCTGCTTTTTGTAAATCTAAACTAACAATTTGATAACCGAATCGTTGTTGACAAGCCTCTAAAATTGTTAATAATAAAGATGTTTTCCCCCATTTTTTGGGAGCTTTAATGCGAACTAAAGCCCCAGATTGTCCGATTTCTTCGATAATTTTTGCTTCAAGTTTTGTTCGTTTTAGATAATAATAAGAATTATAGGGAACAGGAGCATCGGGGTATTCTGGATGCTCATTCTGGGGATATTCATTACCGTAATACTGAAGCGATGTGGATGTGCTAAAATGAGATTGTAGTCTAGGTAAAAAATTTTTCTTATTGATCGGTTCTCCGATCAGTTGTGAGAGTCTATGATAGAGTTCTGGGGCAACTACATTGGCAAGGTAGCTGCTACTATAACCGTTTTCTTGGGCAATTTCTTGATAGCTCTTTTTCTGCCAAAGTCCTCGCAATAATAATTGTTCTGTGTCATTGAGACAGCGATTCTCAAGCTTGAGCAGTTGCCGATTAAGAATCTCTTGGATTTCCTCGAATTTCATTATTTTTGTCCAAGGTAAGAAGATTTGAGGGAATAGATTATTTGATTTTCCAGTTCTGTTGCAGCCAGAAGTATTGAATCTTGAAATAACAGCACCGATTCAAACTAGAATTGGTATATTTGACAGACAAGCTAACGAGAACCAGTAACCGACAAAATTGTGCGACGGCAACACCGAGAGGGATTAGTTTCCCCCCTTGCTAGGAAATTATAGCATTTCTTGTCAAGGTCAATTACACGGCAGCAATTATCTCTTGATAATTTCTATCAAAACCCCTGAGTCTTCAGCGTCTAAATCCTCGATAATCCTATTAACAATTAATTCGGAAAAATCCTCACAGGAGTTGACTAGACTGGGTTTTGGTAATCAGATGTACTGCATTTAAACTGCCTATTGGCAATTTTAGTACAGTGGCTGCTCCCAATCTTGCCAACAACTCTGAACAGTTACTGTTCATCCTTCAATACACTTGCTCCCAAAGCTTTTAAGGTTTCTTGTAGCATTTCAGCACGAGAGAAATTACCCTGATCTTTCAATAATTGTAGGCCTTTTTGCCAAATCTCGATCGCTTCATTATAACTACCGAAAACTATATAAGCAACTCCTAGATTTTGGTAAATAGTGGGATTATCGGGGTTTAACTTGAGAGCTTTTTTATAAGCTTTAATCGATTCTGGTAGCCGGTGCAGTTGTTTGAGAACCAGTCCTAAATTATAGTAACCATCGGCATAGCTAGGATCAATTTCTATGGTTTTCTCAAAGATAGATAAGGCAGTTTCGTATTTTTCTGCTTCGTATAGTAACCCACCTAAATTATTATAAGCACCAAGTTTTAATTTATCTAAAATTGGCTGCTTAATCGCTTTAATAAAATTATCGGCTGATTGCTTAAATTCCTCCACTGAATAATAATAATTAGCGAGATGATAATATAACTCGTATAAAATATGTGGATTAGAGCCATGGCATTTTAAACCATGTTTGAGCAGCTTAAAACCCTCTTTATCCCTGCCAATATTGAGATATAATCCCCCCAATTTACTACACACATAGGGATCGTGGGGATGTTGCTGATAAAAACCCTCCATCGCTTTTCTTGCCCGTTCAAACTTATCTAAGCTGGCTATTTTATCCACGGTGTAACCGTAGTGAAAGATAGCGATTTCTGGCAGTTCAACTATTTTCCAATTAGGCTCTTTTTTTAATAAAATAGCCACATTATCATCAATAATTGAGTGATAGGGACGGGTAAAAGTGACTTGAGGATGTCGGCGAAATAGCCGCGAAATTAGAGAATAAGGTGATTGTACGGCTCCGATTTCATGGCGAATTAAATTAATAACCAAATTTTCCTCTTTTTCCATTGCTCGACGCATTTTTGGTACGATGGACAGATTTAATTCCTCATCAGCATCAAGGACTAAAACCCAATCGCCAGTAACATATTTTAAAGCCTCATTTCTGGCATCAGAAAAATTACCCTGCCAATCGTAACTAGGAACTATAGCACCGTAGCTTTGAGCAATAGCAATCGTATCATCGGTCGAACCCGTATCCATAACGATCATCTCATCCACCACCTCTTTAACGCTATCTAAACAGCGCCGGAGATTTTCAGCTTCATTTTTGACAATCATGCAGAGACTAAGTTTAGGCATAATACTAAATCCGTTGAGTATAGGCTACATATCAAAACAGACAAAAGGCAAAGGGAAGAATAAATAATCAGTTTTTAATAACCACACTTAGTAGAAATTTACTAACTTTAGCGGTTAATCTTGAGCAATAGCAGCTAATCAATAACCCACTGATTACCAGTCATCGATTATTAATTATCTTCCGAATCTATCTTAAACCTTTCTACCGAAGAAAGCAGCTCCCGAGAGATACTCACTAATTTTTGCAAAGAACCGGCCACCCGTTGAGATTCTTGGGAAGTTTCCTGCGCGGTTAACTCCACCGACTGCATAACCTGGGCGACATTGAGAGAATTTTCCCTTTGTTTGACCGTATCGGCGGTAATCGATCGCACCAGCGTATCAATGCGGTTAGAAACTTGGATAATATCTTCTAGGGACTTCTTCGCCTGTTCCGAGCGCTCGGTGACATCGATAACCTGTTGAATCCCCTCCTCCATCGCTGTCATTACCGAATTCGTTTCTGATTGAATCTGTAAAACGATCTGTTCAATTTCCTTAAGAGATTTAGCAGCCCTATCGGCCAACTGACGCACCTCATCGGCCACCACCGCAAAACCGCGGCCCGCCTCTCCTGCTCGCGCCGCTTGAATCGAGGCATTAAGAGCCAATAAATTAGTCCGCGAGGCAATCTGAGAGACCACCGCGACAATTTTCGAGATTTCTTGGGAAGCTTCCGCCAAACGCTTGACTTTTCGCGCCGTTTCTGATACTGCGTCCCGGATTTGTAGAATTCCCGCCACGGTTCTTTCCACGGAATCTCCCCCCTTCAGGGCAGTAATCGAGGAAGTGCGGGCGACTTCTTCGGCTTCTCTGGCGTTTTCTGCCACCCGTTGAATTGAGTCGGTCATCATCTGTACCGAATTAAGGGTGACGGCCAATTCCTCGGCCATCCGCAGGGCATCGCTAGACTGATTGCGGGCAAACGATTCACTATTGGTACTGCCCTGATTCACCTGTTTTGCCGCTTTTTTCACCTGTCGGACAATTTCCCGCAGGTTTTGGATCGTCAAATTAAAAGCATCGGCCACCGCCCCTAAAACATCGGCACTTACCTCCGCTTCCACAGTGAGATCCCCCCGAGCCACTCCTTCCACATCATCGAGAAGTCGAATCACTTGCCGTTGTAGGTTTTGCCGTTCCCGTTCCGTTTCGGCGGCGTGGCGTTGGGCTTCCGTGGTGGTAGTTAACACCACCCGGGCCATCTGATTGAAATGATTGGCCAGTTGACCGAATTCATCTTCCGAGTAGATCGTTGCTTGAGCGTTAAAATCACCTTCCGAGAGATGCTCGAATTGGTTGTGCAGATCCTTGAGACTGCGCTTAATCTCACTAATGAGCAACTGTAAACCTAGCCAAGTCAGGGCAAGGGTTCCCACCCCGCTTAATAACATCATAGTTAGTGCCGGTTGACTGAAAGGAGAAAGACTAGCGGAGGCTGGTTTCGGGGCAACCTTTTCGGTTTTTTCCTTGCTATTCGGGCCCGGTTTGGCAGCCGATAGAGAAAATAGCCAAGAGGCGGTACTAACAGCAAAAATTAACACCACCGGAGTAATACCCGCTAAAGTCGCTAAGATTAGTTGTTTTTTGCCTAAAGAAGCATTGACAAAAAAGGCTAATTTGCCCGGATTGACTTCCACCACTGGCTTGAGTAAGCTCTCCGGAACATGGGCAAGATGACTATCTATTTTGTCATTGGCGATGTTTAGACGAGAAGTATGAAAACTAGGTTCTCCCGCACCAGAACTGGCATTAAGGCGCGCACCCGGCCCGGGGAGAAAACCACCACCTAAAGCTTCCCCCTCCGAACGAGTAAATAGCTCTGAGTACCCCAGTCCTTGAACCGTATCCGTCAGAGCCAGTCGGGAAAAACCCTCCAAATCCTCATCATTGAGTTCTGGTTTTCTAAAATCCCCAGTGTCTTCGTCCTCGTCCTTGTCTTCAGTGACTTCACCCTGATTAAGGCCAATTTTTGCCCCTTGTGGGTGGGTCGATTCCGGGTCAATAGCAAAAGTGCTTTCTTCTAGAGAATCGCTATAGGATAACTCCTCATCTCCACCGGTGAGGTGATTTTCCCTAGAGTCAGAGGAAACCATAAAAGTGGCTTCTCCCGTTGACCCTAACCCACCGCCCCATTCTTCCTGCAGCGAGTCAATTTCCGATGCTTCTACAAAGGGGAAAGGGGTTTCCCCCTCCTCCGAATCGCCAGACCACTGGGAACCGTGATAGCCAGGACTTGGCAGGGTAACGGGACTAAAGCCAGTTTCCTCCGATTCCTCAAAATCATCTTCCTGGGAATGGACTTTAGTTAACGTCAGCTCTCCGGCATCCTCCTCATTGAAAAGACTACTATTCCAATCCATGCCTTTATTTTGCTCATCAGGTTCAGTCCCTTGGGAATTCCTAGACCGAGACTTGCTCAAACCTCGACCTGTATCGAAAGCTGCCTCGCTGTAGGCAATGCTTTCCGTAGCAGCGATCGTAAAATCTGCCTCCTCGGTTTCAAAACACAATTGCCGAATCTGATCAAGACCTCGTTGGGCATAATCGACTAGCTCGGAGTGATTGGGAGAATTTTTAGCCAATTGTAGCACTTTTTCGTAATTTTCCTCGGCCAATCTGTATTGTTGTAGTCCTAGATAAATATGACCCTGTAACAGCATGACATTGGCATCCTCGGGATACTTGCTGATCATCTCTTTGACAATCACGGCTGCATCCTCAAGGTTGCCCTGGAAATAGGCAGTGTTAGCCTTTCCATAGAGTTTTGCGTATTCTGTCCCTGACGGCATTTGCCCCTCCCTTAGTAAAGACGAAGTGGTGAAGTAGTTAGTAGTTTCAAGAAATAATTGCTATAAATCCTATTTTGCTATTTTTTTCAGGTTTTAAGCCGCCCAACGGCTAGAATGGAGTATGGCCAGATGATCGAGTAGTCTTAAGGTTTGTTTTGATTCTTGGCCAAGAATCCACTCTCCCTGCACGTATGGGGAGATCTGATCGGGAATAGTGGCGGCATTACCCAGTTTATCCGGGTCGAGCCATTCCATATCTCCCAAACTTTCCACCGCTAAACCGAGGATGGTTTCCTGTTCTTCGATCGCAATCACGGGAATTTCGGCTCGATTAGTGTTTAATCGGCTGCTATCCCCCAACAATTGCCCCAGATCCGCCACCCAGATCACTTGACCCCGGAGATTGATTGTGCCGAGGAGCAGGGGTGAAGCATTGGGAATGGGAGTAATGCGATCAATTGGTTGCTGCATCACCTCGCGAATGCCCACGGCACTAAGGGCAAACTCGTCCTCAGAGGGTAGATAAAACCGCAAGTAGAGTTCACCGACGGGAGTTTGTAATTCCTGATTGTCAGGGGCGCTATTTGGAGCCTTACCAGTAAAAAAATCAGCGCTGTTAAGCATGAGTTTAGTTCTCTTGCAACTAATAATTCGGGCGGTGTTTTTAGCCGTCTCCACCAATACCATAACTAGACTGTCTCCGGTGAGGACAATTTTATTGGCGCAACAGTTGTTTAATGGTATAAATGAACTCAATTGGTTCAAAAGGTTTGACAATGTAGGCATCGGCTCCAATTTTCATGGCCCAATAGCGATCAAAGACTTCCCCTTTTGAGGAACAGATAACCACCGGTAGATTTTTGGTTTTTGGATCCGACTTAAGACGACGACACACCTCATAACCATTCATGCGGGGCATAACAATATCGAGGACGACGAGATCGGGATTGGCTCTCTGAATATGTTCGAGAGCTTCTACCCCATCCTTGGCGCTTGTGACCTTAATGCCGCTATTGCGGAGTAGATCACAGATTAGTTCCCGTTGCGTTTGGCTGTCTTCTACCAGCAATATTTCGCTCATAACTCCCTTCCTAGCTAGGCTGCCAAGAACAACAATAGAAAAATATGTCCGATAATAGTCCCCGATGCTCCCAAATTGCTCCCATTTTTGCCCCCAATGCAATCTGAAATTTATCAGGAGTTTCCCTCTAAACAAGGACTTGATTCACCCTTTCAGGTTTCATCTCTATAGTTCCCAATTGCACCGTTAAAACCACTGGCCAAGGATTTTTTTGCCGGTTTAGAGGTTGGTTGTCAGGTTTTAGGGTGTTGGGTTTTAGGGTTTTAGTGGAAATTCCCCCTACTTTATTAAATCCTGTGTGATCAGGTATGGAGGTACTGCGGAACGCCACCGCGGAGCGCCGGAGAAACAACCCATCACTGGTGATTTAGAGATGATGCCCAATCCCGTCCCACTCCCTCTCGATCAGAAACGCGCTTTTCCCTCCTCTTGTCACTAATAATAAATCTGATAAGCTAATTATGTAACATATTTTTCAGTAAGCTTTACTGCATTGAAATTAGTCTTGGAGATTTTTAGTACAAAAAGTCTAGCTTCCTGTCTTAGCTTGTCGCTCCCATGCCGTCTTAACCGATCATTTGGAGGTTAAAACAGTACGTTTGCACCAAAAATCATCAAATTTTCTAGTGGGTAAGGGGAAAAATTGAGAACAGATGTATAGACAAAAAAGAAAAACTCGAATGATAGAAATTAAAAAATTTTTGGGATCGGATGGTTACACACCAAACCATAGACAGGCTGCTCCTAGCCTTGATCGCCAACTCTCTCTAAAACCGATGACAAAAACTTTTATTATAGAGGACGACTCTCGTGCTATACCTTGCAGAAGTAAAAAAACAGACTAGAGGTTTTATCGGCGGTTACAAAACCGAATTGAAACTATTGGCCTGTCAGCATAAAGATCAGACGTGGAGCGCCATAGCGGGGGAAGATATCTTCACCTATGACGAAACTAACTCCCTGGGTGAAGGTGCGCTTCTCTTGGTGAATTTGAGCAATAATCGTCAACTGCAAGGAAACCCGGAATTAGCAGGACTGGAGATGGTGCGACAACTGCAAAAGATTTCCCGTTTGATGGAGCGCAGCAAGAAAGATCAAGAGAAAATCGAGCAGTGGAAACAATCTCTCACCTATCAAAGCGAGATTCTCAATCGCCAGAAAATGGAAATGGAGGCAAGAATCGAGCAAGTGGAACAAATAGAGGCAGAATTCGATTATTTAGAGCGGAAAAGACAAGAACTGAAAACCCTAAAACAACAGTTAAACGAGCAACAGCGACAACTGGAAGAAGGACAAATAAATTACAACTCCTACCCCAATCTTTCCCCAGAACAACAACAATTTATTCGCTCTCTAATGGAGCGTTTAGCTAATAATCATGATCGGGGCAATTCCCCCTCAAACATTCTCCATTTCACTCTTGAATCTGTACAGGGACAACAGACTATTTTAAATAGTTGTTGGCAGAGTTTAGACGAGCAGAAAAAGTCTGTAGAAAATCTTCAAGTTGCCAACAATGAAATGCTCGATCATCTCGAACAAAGAGCTAGGGAATTACAGACAATTCGCAGTACTTTGCAAGGAGCTAAAATACAACTACAAATACAAGAGACTGTTCTGAGTCAAAAACAGCAATTATTCGAGCGCCTGAATCTCACCCTACAAACCACTGATTCTACTCGACAAATGCTCCTTCGTCTCCTCGGAGGGGAAGAACTAGATTTTGATGGTAAAATCGACCTAGAATCTCTTGAACAAATGCCTTTAGAAGAATTGGAGAGTTTAGTTAACAACTTACAAACAGACCTCGATCGCTGGGAAATTTTTGTCAACGATCAAGAAGAAGAATTAACCCTCCAATCTCAAACCGTGGCAGAATTAGAAGCAAGAATAGCCACAATAGATCAATCTGAGCGAGCTAATTTAGAAGCGGAGTTAACCGAGGAACAGGAAAAAAAAGGAATGCTGGCAGAAACTTTGTTCGGACAAAGACGGAATCTCCAGGAAAGACAAGCTATTAGCTCTCAACATCGGAAAATTCTGCAACGAAGACAGGGGATTTTATCCCCGGAAGATCCTCAAAAATCTGGCTTTGAACCATTGTTAATACTCTTGGCCGATAATTATCAAAATAATCTCCAAGAAAGTCAACTTTTAGCAGCAGAAATCAAGCAACTACAAGAGGATTTACAAAAAGACAGTGATAGTATTGATGCTCAATGGTCGGATTTAGAGCAAAAAACTCGTGAATTTGAAGAACAGGAGCGACAATGGCACGATGCTAATCTGGCATTAGTACGTTTAAAAACCCAGGTACAACAGTACGAAACTTTCCTGCAACCCGTGCAGGATCATCTCGATCAAATCCGTCAACAACTAGAAACTATCTCCCAATGGTTGACACCGATGGAATCTAATGGTAGCGCCTATCATTACGCTATTAACAGTTAGACTTATAGCGTTTTCCAATCTCATGAGGTACACCCAAATCTTAACTCCTGACTCCTCAAAACCTAAGACTTTGTACCTCACAACTAGGGAAATTGCTATAATTAGGGTTTGCTGAATAAATAATACAGGGCAATCCGGACAAAGATTTCGCCTTTTTTGCCGGGCAATGATCACTTTTATAGCTTTTTATCTATGGATAAAATAGCTTATATCAATTTAACTCTAGGTTAGCTGTGCTATAAACTAGGATTAGTAATTTATACTCAGATAGCCATGAGACAATCCGATCGAGAAATAATAATTTTAGCGGCTGTGGCCTCCCTCTTAGCGGTGGTAGCGGAACTGTCAATCGCTTTTTAGATAAAAAAAACTGATTTATGGGGTTAAATTCTGCCAAAATTGACAATCAATGCCGAGGAAAGATATCGATAGAATGCTTGTGACAGGGGCAGCAACTGCGATCGCCTCGATCAAGGAAATTAAAGCATGAGTATTAGTGTAACCGGTCAGGTGAAAAGAATCGAAATAGGTACGGGAACTTGGGCATTAATTGCCGATAACGGTCAAACCTACGAATTAATGGAACCTCCCGCCGAATTAATTCAAAAAAAAGCAAAAGTAACAGTTATAGGTCAAATTCGCTCGGATGTGATGACTCTGGCCATGATCGGGCCAATTTTACAAGTGATCTCCTTTCAATCTCTGCCATGAAGACGCAAAATACTGTTGAAAAACGGGCAAAAAACGCTTTTTAAGCTTGTAATCTCGAAAAATTGCCGTGATTGTTCCTCAGCTATCCCAGAACAAAAAATTCTCAAGAAGACCCTAAAGGTTGATTTTTTCGAGAATAATCGGGAAATTTTGAATAATCATACTACAATGGACAGCAACTTGGTCTTAGGAACATCGGGATCACCTAAACCGATCTATCTGATTGGTTTAACTCGTAGTTACCTAAGTTGGCGTGAGGAGAGGACTGAATGAATTTGCGCGATAATGCTTTAACGATTCTGCAAGAAACGAGTCGAACTTTTTATATTCCCATAAGTCGTTTACCAGATCGTCTGCTTGAGGCAGTAGCCTCAGCTTATCTCTGTATGAGGGCGATCGATGAAGTAGAAGACCATCCCGACCTAGATAACTTCAGTAAATCTCAGATATTAAGACAAATTAGCCTGAATTTACAAGCAGGTACTGAAAACTCTACCAAAGAGGATTTTACTTTTGGCTTAGTCCATCGGGAGATTTTGCCGGAAGTAACCCTGAGAATTGGCGAATGGGCCCTGTTAGCACCGGATTCGATCGCCCCCCGGGTTTGGGATGCCACGGCGGCCATGGCCGATCGCATGGCCTACTGGGCCAGCAATAACTGGGATATTCGCACAGAAGTGCAATTAGATCAATATACCTTTAGTGTGGCTGGTGCTGTGGGTTTATTGCTGTCTGACCTCTGGAATTGGTACGACGGGACCGAAACTAATCGTAGTTATGCCATCGGTTTTGGTCGGGGTTTACAAGCGGTCAATATTGCTCGCAACCACGGGGAGGATCGGCGCCGGGGGGTAAGTTTTCTGCCCCAGGGTTGGACAATGAGTGATATTCATAGTTATGCCCGTCGTAATCTGAAATTAGCCGATTATTACACTCAATCGCTGCCGAAAGGGCCAGCACTCGATTTTTGTAAGATTCCCCTCGCTTTAGCCCATGGCACTCTCGAAGTCCTAGCATTAGGTAAGGAAAAACTCAGTCGCAGTGATGTTATCGCTTTGGTACAACAAATTACCCGATAGAACAAATCAAAACTAAAATTGCCCACGATCGCTCTTCCAAAGTCAGGAATCACAAGCGTGGGCAAAAAACTGCCAGAGTTCAGTAACTTAGAACAAACCGAGAGTTAAAGATGTATCGATGGGGAAAGTGGCACCAATACCTAACCAAATCGTGACCACAGTACCAAATAGGAAGATAGCGGTAGCGACGGGACGACGGAAAGGATTTTGGAATTTATTGACGCTTTCAATAAAAGGAACTAACATCAAGCCTAGGGGAACGCCAGCCATGCAAGCAATACCTAAGAGTTTGTTAGGAAGAATACGGAGAATTTGGAAAACGGGATAAAGATACCACTCCGGCAGAATTTCTAGGGGAGTAGCGAAAGGATCGGCAGGTTCACCAATCATGGTGGGATCCATAATCGCTAAACCAGTGCAGAGTCCGATCGTACCGAAGATAACCACCGGGAAGACATAGAGCAGATCGTTAGGCCAAGCGGGTTCACCGTAGTAGTTGTGACCCATACCTTTAGCCAACTTAGCGCGGAGAGCGGGATCGCTGAGATCGGGCTTTTTTAATGTGGACATGGATAATGTCTCCTAAAAATGATTTCGGATCGACAGAGATATTTTTCTGAATTATAGAGGCCCAGAAATGCCTTGTTTACGGATCATCAAGAAATGTAGCAACATGAAGACCGCGATCGACCAAGGTAGTACAAAAGTATGTAAGCTGTAGAAACGGGTTAAAGTTGCTTGACCGACGCTTTCGCTACCGCGCATCAGGGTGACGAGTTGATCACCGACGACGGGAATAGCAGCAGGTACACCGGAAACAATTTTAACCGCCCAGTAACCCACCTGATCCCAGGGTAAGGAGTAACCGGTGACACCGAAGCTAACGGTGATCACGGCCAAGACAACCCCTGTCACCCAGGTTAATTCACGCGGTTTTTTGAAGCCACCGGTCAGATAGACGCGGAAAACGTGCAGGATCATCATTAAGACCATCATACTGGCGGACCAGCGATGGATAGAACGAATTAACCAGCCAAAGTTAACTTCGTTCATGATGTACTGTACGGAGGAGAGGGCCTCTGCTACGGTGGGTTTGTAGTAGAAGGTCATGGCGAAACCAGTGGCAAACTGGATCACGAAGCACACAAGGGTGATACCACCCAGACAGTAGAAGATATTAACGTGGGGGGGAACGTATTTGGTGCTGATATCATCAGCGATCCCTTGAATTTCTAAGCGTTCCTCAAACCATTGATAGGCTTTAGAATCCGTTACTTGTTTGGTAAACATCGCGTAACCAGTAAGAAAAATGAAAGATTTAAGGTGTGACCTTTAAAAAATGTAACACAGTTTTCAGGGCTAATTCTCGCTCTTGTCAGGTTTCTCCACCGGTGGGGATCAATCTGCGATCGCCAGCCTCAAAAAACGTAACTTCCTAAAATTTCCCTTAAAATGTCTCCTAGACTACAAAAAATCAGGCCAATTGTCCGACACTGGGAATAGGTAAGGTATGCAATGAGGTCAGTGTGCTATTAAATACCTACGATCCCGAAGGCTTCTACGACGAACTATTCTTGGATGATGGTCAACCTCGTCCCCACGCGTCCCCTTTAATCAAATGGTTGCAGAATCTGCCACCCCAAGAACTTCAACAACACCGGGAAACCGCCCAGTCGGCCCTGTTTGAATTGGGGGTGACTTTCAATGTCTATAGCGACAATCAAGGGGTAGAAAAAATCTTTCCTTTTGATATTATTCCCCGAATTGTCGCAGCTGAGGACTGGGATTATTTAGAAAGAGGCCTGAAACAACGCATTAAAGCTCTCAATCTTTTTCTCTCCGATATCTACAATGACCAGTTAATCATTAAAGATGGTATTATTCCCCCCGAATTAATCGCCTCAGCGACGGGATTTCTGAAACCCTGTCTGGGACTGAAACCCGCCGGAGGTATCTGGTGTCACATCACGGGAACCGATTTAGTCCGCGATAAAGATGGTCGATGGTACGTTTTAGAGGATAATTTGCGGGTTCCTTCCGGTATTTCCTATGTCCTCGAAAATCGTCGGGTAATGAAAAGCACTTTCCCCGATATTTTCCAGACCATGAATGTTAAACCAGTAGATGATTATCCTTCCCATCTGTTGGAAACTCTCCTTAATTTAGCACCGCTCCAATTACCTAATCCCACCGTGGTGGTTTTGACCCCCGGAACCTATAATTCTGCCTACTTTGAACATTCTTTTATCGCCCAACAAATGGGGGTAGAATTAGTGGAAGGGCGTGATTTAGTCGTCTTTGATGGTTATCTACAAATGAAAACCACCAAGGGATTAAGACGGGTAGATGTGGTATATCGTCGCCTCGATGATGACTTTTTAGATCCGGCGGTTTTTCGTCCCGATTCAATGTTAGGTGTACCCGGATTATTAAAAGTTTTTCAGGAAGGCCGCGTTGCTTTAGCTAATGCCCCTGGTACGGGAGTCGCTGATGATAAGGTTATTTATGCTTTTGTCCCCGATATGATTCGTTATTATCTGGGAGAAGAAGCGATTTTAAATAACGTTCCTACCTATCTTTGTTGGCGAGAAAAGGACTTAGATTATGTCTTAAATAATCTCGATAAATTAGTTGTGAAAGCTGCTAATGAATCGGGAGGGTATGGGATGTTAGTTGGTTCCCAAGCTACCTCGAAAGAACGAGAAGAATTTGCCCCACGCATTGCCGCTAATCCCCGCAATTATATCGCTCAACCGGTGTTAAGTCTTTCTAGGGTTCCAACTTTAATTGACACGGAAATTGAAGGTCGTCATGTGGATTTACGTCCCTATATTCTCCATCGTGGCGATGAAATTTATGTGCATCCCGGGGGGTTAACTCGCGTAGCTTTGAAAAAGGGTTCTTTAGTGGTTAATTCTTCTCAAGGTGGTGGCAGTAAAGATACTTGGGTTTTAACCAAGTAATCAGGACAATAATCAAAATTTTGGTGGGTTAGTAACCCACCCTACCCTTTTCACTTTTTCCCAGTTAATTATGCTTAGTAGAGTTGCTGATTCAATTTATTGGTTAAATCGCTATATTGAACGGGCGGAAAATGTCGCCAGGTTTATGGATGTTAATCTTAATTTAATGTTAGATGTACCTACCAGCGTTTTGCAACAGTGGGAACCTTTGGTTTTAACCACGGGAGATTTAGAACAATTCAAGAAACGTTACGGCACAGCCACCGCAGAAAATGTGATCAATTTCTTGACATTTGACACGGAATATAGTAATTCAATTATCTCTTGTTTGCGCTGGGCCAGAGAAAATGCTCGGTCAGTTCGCGAGATTATTTCCTCGGAAATGTGGGAACAGGTTAATGGTTTTTTCCTGATGGTAAAAGATGCTTCCTCTTACCATCCTCAAACTACTTTACCTAACTTTTTTACTCAAGTTAAATTAGCTAGTCACCGTTTTGCGGGGGTGATGGATGCGACGATGACTCATAATGAAGGTTGGCATTTTGGCGTTATGGGAAGATTACAGGAACGCGCCGATAAAACCGCCAGAATTCTTGATGTTAAATACTATTATCTCTTGCCTTCCGCCCAATGGGTAGGAACTTCTCTCGACCAAATTCAATGGATTGCTTTACTGCGGTCCGTGAGTGCCTACGAAATGTATCGTAAATGTCAACGACGGATTACTCCTAGTGACGTGGCCGAATTTTTAATTCTTAATCGAGAGTTTCCTCGTTCAATTCACTTTTGTCTGCGGGAATTAGACCACTGTTTGCATCAAGTTACTGGGACTCCCATAGGAACTTGGGGTAATTCCGTAGAAAGAAGTTTAGGGCGACTTTGTGCGGAAATGAGTTATTTAACTATCGAGGATATTATTGAAATGGGATTGCATGAATTCCTCGACCATATTCAAAAAAGAGTTAATGATGTGGGAATAAAAATGACGGAAACTTTCTTTGTTTTTAATCCCGAACTTGCCCCACCTCTGCCAGTAAATAACTTTCAATATCAATCCCAATTAACAACTTAATGCGTTATCATATTCGGCATCAAACCAACTATTTCTATAATCAACCCGTGATTTTATCCCCCCATCTCCTGCGCTTGCGACCAAAATCCGATGGTGGGCAAACTTTGCGAGATTTTACCCTCAAAATTAACCCAGAACCTTTAACAATAACTAATATTATCGACCTCGATGGCAATTCTTGTTTACAAATTTGGTTTAATCAACCGACGGAAGAATTATTGATTGATGTGGTCAGTGAAGTAGAAACCCATGGGATTAATCCTTTCCAGTATTTGTTGGAACCTTGGGCGACCTGTTTACCCTTTGATTATCCCATTTCTCTCCACAGTCAATTACAACCCTACAGACAATTTTATGGGTTAAATAATGACCCTGATATGGCAGCATTAGCCCAAGAAATTATGCAGGAAACCGAAGGACAGGTGCTATCTTTTCTATTTAATCTCAATGACAAAATTTACCGAAATTGTCAGCAAATTATTCGTCTTACCGGGGAACCCTACCTACCCGGAAACACTTGGAAAAATAAGCAGGGTTCCTGTCGCGATTTTGTGGTTTTATTTATGGATGTGTGTCGCTGTGTGGGATTAGCTTCTCGTTTTGTCAGTGGCTATCAAGAAGGGGATTCAGACCAAGAAGAAAGACATTTACACGCTTGGGTAGAGGTGTATTTGCCGGGGGGCGGCTGGAAAGGTTATGATCCTACCCATGGATTAGCGGTGAGTGACCGTCATATTAGCCTCGTTTCTAGCCCAATTCCCCGTTATTGCGCCCCAGTAGAGGGAAATGCTCGACCGGTTAATCTCGGTCATCAAGTGATAGAATCTCAGCTATCATCGACAATTGCGCTCGATTTGTTATCTTGAGGAGAATTTTTTATGGCTAAAGGATTTGGTACACCAACAAAAGGACATTTAGGCTATGTTTTATTGTTGTGTCCTACTGCTAACACCTATGCGGCTAATTATAGTTTAGATGGGGAAGGAGACGAGTTTATTGGGGTTACTAATATGTTAGAAATGGCGCAAGTTTGGACTAAAAAAAATGCGGCGCGTGAGGCAATAATCAAATATGCAGATTTTTTGATCCAACAGTTAGAAGAAACTCCCCAAGTAAATATTCAGATTAGAAGTTTAAAGCGTTTAGCCAACGGCAAGTTGGTTACGGAAGTCTTAGAGGAGTTAACTTTTGAACAAAATTCGGCTTCTTCTAGATAGAGAGCCATTTAAGTAATTTTCTATGGAGAGTTAAATTATGTCGTCAACTGCCTACGAAACTGATTATAATCAATAGCTAAAAGAGACGGTAAAACAGTTACGAAGATGCTCTAGCCTCAACTGGGACTGCGCTAAAGCGCAACTACAAACCTATCAGAAGCCTAATATTCCCAAAATTATCGGTAAGGCTTTTTGACAGGCTTGGGCAAGTTTGCTGGCAGGTTCCAAAGCTTTAGCAATTGTTTCGAGAAAATTAACCGCTCGTTGGGCTTTCTTTTGCAATCCGGCATCATCAGGATTTTGACTAGCTTGGGCAATCTTTTTCACTTGATTGGCGGCTTCGGCTTTTTCTTCTTCATCTAAATGGCTGTCAATTTCAATCGCCTGGGTTAGTTCTTGCAGTAAAGCTTTAAGTTGGGCATTTTCTGGGGAAGCATCGGCTGCAATTTGGTTAATGGTATTAGTTACATCGCCGATGATTTCGCCGAAGTTGACGGCAGAATTATTAATATCGCGGATGGTAATATTTCGGGAACTGTCGTTACTGTTGCTCATGGCTTTTGCTTCTACATGGATGGGACGGTTGGCGAGGGTTTTGGTAATTTCCATCATATCAACACTTTGTTGGCGATAGATGGCAATTTCCGTCTCTTTGGCGGTGAGTTGTGCCTTATATTGGGCTTCGATGGCTGCGAGTTGTAGTTGATAGTTTTGGTTAAATTCTTGATGAATTTTCTCTTTATCAGTATCGGGCGGTACATGGACTTTTACCACTATCACCCCATCCCCTTTATTGGCAATGCTCTGCACCTGAAGCGGCGTATCTTCATTCTGCACTTGTACTATTTTTAAGGCAGCAATGAAGGCTTTCCAATCTACCCCATTGCGGAAAATGAGGTCAACGGTGTCGAACATTTCGGCAAACAATTTAGTAAATTCGCCGGGTTGAAATTCGCCACTACTGGGGCGGCGCTCTTTCTGCCCATTAAGCAGGTAAATATAGTGGCAGTCCACCTCATCCAGTTGGGTGGTAGCATCAATATTCCAATTTTCCACGCAAGCACCCGTCAGAGTAGCATGGCGCAAATCCGTATTGACGGCGTTGACTTCGCTGAGGTTTGCCCCCGCAAGGTTGGCGTATTGCAAGCTGGCTTCACTGATATTCGCTAGGCGCAAGTTGGCAGTTTTCAGGTTTGCCCCCTCCAGATATGCCCCCCGTAAATTGTCTTGGGCAAAGTCTTTTCCGCTTCCGGTGCGGGAATCAATCAGAAATTCTCTAATTTGGGGATTGGCTAATAAGGTATTGCCGGGGCGGGCTAATTCCAATTTAATTGCTTGTTTAAAAATTGTTTTATTCAAGATTGCCTGATTAAAATTGGTACTTTTTAAGGTGGCTCCTGTAAAATCTGTTGCGGTTAAATTGGCTTGAAAAAAGGAGGTGCCACCAATGGCAGCAAAGGCTATCACAATTTTACGCAACCAAGGATCGCGGTGTTCTTGTTTAAGGGTCAGCCAACCGAGCCAACAATAAAATACCGTCAAGGCTACGGCTACGGCTCCGGCTCCGGCTCCGTCTCCGGCTCCGGCTACGGCTCCGGCTCCGGCTCCGGCTAGGGCTACGGCTACGGCTCCGGCTCCGGCTCCGGCTAGGGCGAAGGCTACGGCTACGGCTACGGCTACGGCTCCGGCTAGGGCGAAGGCTACGGCTACGGCTACGGCTACGGCTACGGCGAAGGCTACGGCTCCGGCGAAGGCTCCGACTCCGGCCAAAATATTTTTGCGCCAAGTGACAGCGCAAAAACAGATGAGAAAAATTAAGGTGAACCAACCAGTAACTTGGTTTTCTGTACTGGATGAATCAAAAATTAAGCTCGTCATATAAGCGGCTAGGACGGAGAAAAAACTCGAAAACAGAATTAACACCAAAGCCAACCCCAGCAAAATCACCACCCATCGCTTCGGCAATCCCGCCTTCGTCCCGGCAAACTTCACCCCTGTCAAATTCGCCCGACTAAAATTTGTCCCGCGTATATCACAACCACTGAAATCCGCCCCGGCTAAGTCCGCACCGCGCAAGTTACCACCCCGCAAGGATTCCCCCCGGAAATCCCGCCGCCCGTTTTTGTACTGTTCAATAACTGCTGCTGCCTTCATCGCCTACGAAATTGCCATACTATGCCCTCAATCTTACTGCAATTTAGAAAGCGGGTTTCCTGAAAGAATCCGATTGATACTCCCATCCCAGCGCTTCGGGATTCTTGGTTCAACGAGTCCACGTTCAAAAACCTGGCATTTTTAGGGGCAATCGCGTCAGGTTCCCCACCTCACGTTCTAGAATATATCTGGATTTCCCCCATAGATATCTACTACGATAGCCGAAAACCCTTATCTATCAATGGATACACCCATTAACCTTTCTTAATCTACTCATGTTTATTGTACGATTTCTTAATAGACGGGGATAGAGTATATTGGCTAGAATTTCCTGACCGTCATTCTCCTGTGCCAGAAAAGTAGATTTATTCAGCTAACCCTAGATAAGTAGCTGATTATAATTAAATTAAAGATGGATTGTGGGTTCGATCCCCCCTGCCCCCCTTGATAAGGGGGGTTTCTGAGAACTTTTAACACCTACCTACTTAGAAAGCCATTTAAGTAATTTTCTATGGAGAGTTAAATTATGTCGTCAACTGCCTACGAAACTGATTATAATCAATGGCTAAAAGAGACGGTAAAACAGTTACGAGAGCGCAATTTTGAGCAGGTGGATTGGGATAATTTAATTGAAGAAATCGAGAGTATGGGAAAAAGTGATAGACGAGCTTTAATGAGTCTGTTAACCCGTCTTATCGAACATCTTTTAAAGCTGGCTTATTGGCAAGAAGAAAAAAAACGGTCAGGTAATCATTGGGCGGCAGCAATAGTCAATTTTCGCGCCCAAATTCAGCATCGTTTAGAAGATAGTCCCAGCTTACGGCCAGAATTAGCAGCTATGTATGATAAAGTTTATCCAGTGGCGATTAAATCGGTTTCTCAGCTTTTTTCCCTCAATTCAGACGCTCATATATCCCTCGAACAAATATTAGATGATAATTGGTTTCCCCGGGCTGAAAAATAGTTCTGAATTATAAAAACTGATGGCCTCACCCTCATACTTATTAAAACTTAAATTTTAGGGTAAAAAAAGAGGAATATAATATCAGGCAGTCAAATTAAGGATATTTTCTCGATGAGAATCTTAACATCTACTACTATTGCGGTTTCTCTCTCTTTAGCCCTTATCAACCCCAGCTTTGCCGTTAGCTTGATAACTAATCGTGCCGACCTCAACGCTAATGATTCCATCGATTGGTCGAGTCTTGGCAAGGTTTTAAACCCTTTTAACCCTAATTTCGCTGATTTTCTCGGTTTTTCCTTTTCCGGTACTTCCGCTGGAGGATTGGGCTTAGATGTAGATATTAATCCGATAAATCTGCCGATTACACCGCCTTTTGTCTTTAAAACGGCTCCTATTCCGCAGGGCATCCCGACTAACTTTGCTAACGGTGATTTTCTCTTGTTTACGGGGCTGCAGTTTGGTATATTTCCCGCTCCGGGTAACCCCGGCCCGATTTCGATTAGCTTCGCACAACCGGTTAGGGCTGCTGGAGCGCAAATCGCTGTGGATGATGAGCCGAACTTTGTTGGTACTATCAAAGCATTTGATATTAATGACAATCTTTTGGATAGTTTTAGTGTCAATGGTACATCTTCTACAGCACTGGATAATTCTGCCATTTTTCTAGGGGTAAAAAGTGCGTTGGCCGAGATTAGTCGCATTGAATTTAGTAGTGATTTTAATAACCGCGCCATTGGTATTAATACTCTCAGTATCGATAACCCTGCCATTCCTGAACCATCCCTGACAATGGCTATCCTCGTTATGGGTTCGGGTTTGCTGTGCCTGAAAAAAAGGCTATGATAGTGGAACGGACGAGCCTAATTTTGATGGGAAAATTAAGTTCGACTTTCTAAAAGCGGTTATCTCCACAGAATTAAATGACTTGATAATGTTCAAACTTCCTCTCTGGAACCCCAGCACTTGCCACTCCTTACCCACGACTATAAAGTTAACATCCATCTTGCGGGGGTATTACCCTGGTTAATAAGCTGTTCGTAATTTAAATTGCTTGTTGAGACGAGGCAAAAGGCAAGAGGCAAAAGGCAAGACACCGCTTGCCCCCCCGACATCGGGGGGGTTGGGGGGGGAGGTTCGGCTAATCTAAGAATAAGCGGTTTAAATGCGTCTTAGCTTACCCCCTATTTTAGGTCCGGTATAGTGTTAAGCTTCTCCTGTGATTGATAAACCCTCTACCCAAACGTAGGGACAAACACCACTGGGAGTAATAACTGCTTCCGGTTCCAGATAAACAATCGATTTCAGCAGTGTTAAAATATCTCCGGCTACGGTAGCGGAATCGATGCTAATGCGCTCATTTTTGTTCACTAACCAACCATCAAAGGGCAAAGAGAAGGAACCTTGCAGAGAATTAACTCCCGCATGAAGTGCCTGTAAACTATCAATTAAAACCACATTTTCTGCTGTTTCCAAAGAATAGCTTTTGGGTTGATTGGCACTAGCAAAAACGTGATAAAAATGGGGACTAACCGTTACTTTTGCCCCAATGTTACCGTTGCCAGTCGGTTCCGTATTCATCCGTTTAGCGGTAATCGTGCTATGGAGAAAATTACTCAAAATCCCCTCTTTAATTAATTCCACACGACGGGTGGGAGTGCCTTCACTATCAAAAGTTTCTGCGGAAACATTAGCCGGATGGAGGGCATCATCGCACAAATTTAAGGCAGTAGCGGCGATTTGTGTTCCCAAAGATTCAGGAGTAGAAAGACTCTGTTTATCAAGGATATTTTGGGCATTAAACAGATTAGAAAATGCTCCGATTAGACTCAAAAAGGCGCGAGGGGCAAAAACCACCAAATACTTACCCGTGGTAATCGGTTGATAGTCCAGATGGCTAACAGTTTTGCTAATCGCTTCCTCGATGCAACCATCGATATCTAATTTTTCCAGGCCCGGACTCACCCGAAAAGCACCGGCGCTGCGGGGTTTTTTGCCTTCCTGTTCGGTTTTGGTGTATAAATACACGCTGGCATAACTACGCGCTTCCTGACGCATTGCCCCGTCGCTATTGAGATAAAAACGTCTGACCTGCTGTTGTCCCAAACCGTTATAGGGAACACTGGCAATAGCTGGATGGGCCGTTAGTAAGGATTTTTCGGCGGCCAATAACTTATCGATGAGAGTGGATACAGGTGCTTGATTAGACATTTCGCTGGCCACTTCTGTGGTAGGTGCGGTGGCAGCGGGACTAAAATCGGGGACATTTTCCTTAACCCCAAAAAAGCTGGCTTCTTGGGCGGTTTTTAGGGCTAATTGCAGTCCCACCGGGTCCACATCGGTGGTCGAGGTGATACCGACTTGATTATCCTGATTCCAGACGCGAACGATAACGCTGGAACGATTGGATGCTTGTACCTGTTTCGGTTCCCCTTGAAACACATCCACATCGGTTTCATCCACAGAGGAACCATAGATGTCGTATTTAGCAATTCCTAAAGCTTGGGCGCTAGAATTAGCGAGTTGGGCGATATCTTCAACTTTTTGCATAGATTTTTTTTGGTGTTGGAGGATTTTTCAGTTATCAGTAAACAGTAATCAGTAATCAGTGAAAAGAAAGCTCAGAACTTGCCACTTAACAGTGTCCACTGAAAACTCAAATCTGATAACTGATAGCGGTCAGTCGTAAGCTAGATAAGTAGGGAGGCACAATTATTTGTAGGATGGGTTAACGGTAGCGTAAACCATGCGGGCGTTGGGTTTCATGCTTCAACCGTTCGGCAAAAGCTCACGGCCGAAGCCCAACCTACGTTCTGACAACTCAAATCTGATAGCTGAAAACTGATAACTGATAACTGATAACTGAAGAGAGATGCGGCCAGGTGGTGACAATAAAGACGATAACGGCAGCCGTGGCCAGCATCGCTTTAGCAACGTGACCGATAACCGTACCGACGACGATACCGACACAGACTTTTAGGGATTGTTGCAAACGGGGGGTTAATTCCAAATCGTGACGATAGGCGTATTCTCCCAAAAAAGCCCCGACCACAGGACCGACAAATAGGCCGATAATTGGGCCGCCAATGGGTAAAGCGGGTAAAAGTCCGAATATTCCCGCTAATAAACCCACTACTAGCCCGATTTGACTCCAATTGCTCGCCCCAACTTTTTGGGCGCCGAGATAACTAGCGAGGAATTCCACCCCGAGACTGAGGAGAAGGATAACAAAGGCCACGGTTAAAGCGACCCCCATCCCCGCGAATTTGGTGACAAAACCCCACACCACCATGGCGATTAAAATCAAACTCATGCCGGGGATAGCGGGCAGCAGTTCGCCAATTATCCCCACTATCATGATGGCGATGAGGAAATAGTAGAGAATTACTAAAGCCATGATTAGCGACCGCCAACGGTAATAGAATCGACTTTTAAATGGGGTTGACCAACGGTGACATAAACGCTACCACTGACGGAACCGCAAAAACCGGCCGCTAGACCTAAATCTTGGGAACACATAGAGATTTTATTCATAATCTCCTTAGCTGAACCGATTAAAGTCGCGCCTTTCAGGGGTTTAGTCAGGTTGCCGTTTTCGATAAGATAAGCTTCCTCGACAGCGAAATTAAATTCACCGGTCGCCCCCACACTACCACCGCCCATTTTTTTGCAATAAATGCCTTTATCGATGGAATTAAAGAGATTATCGAGGGTATATTCCCCAGGGGCGATGTAGGTATTCCGCATCCGACTAGCGGCCGCATAGGTGTAGTTTTGACGGCGACCGCTACCCGTGCGCGGATGGCCGGTTTTAATTGAACCAGTGCGATCGGCAATGAAGTTTTTTAGGATACCATTTTCAATTAGGAGAGTACGCTGGGCTGGCATTCCCTCATCGTCCATATCGATAGTACCGAAAGCTTTATCGGATAATCCTTCGTCCCAAGCTGTCAGGTTTTCGTGGGCGATTTTTTCGCCTTTTTTATCGAGAAAGGGCGTGGTTTTTTGTTCGATTTGCGTAGTTTCTAGCAAATGACCACAAGCTTCGTGGAAGATAACACCGCCAAATTCATTGGCCATGACGATGGGATAACTGCCGGATTCTACATAGTCAGCGTAAAGCATTTTACCCGCCGATTCGGCCACTTCTGCCGCCGATTCCTCGGCATTCCAAGTCCGCAGAAAATCGGGATTACTGGTACTACCTACCCGTTTACCAATGCTAGAACGATTAGTTCCATCGGCACAGAGGAGATTATAGCCCACGGATTGGGTGAGGCGAATATCCCGGGCAAAAGTGCCGTCACTAGCGGCAACTAAAATTTCTTGCCAATCGCGAAAATAAGCGGCGCGACGAGATTGGACGTGAGAGGCTTTCTGATTGAGGTAAACGTTAGCATTTAGGAGAATATCACCCATTTCTCGCAAAGAACTGCAATTATTCAGCCAAATATCTTTATTTTTGACCGTGGCATAATCCCGGAACATTTCCAGATTGATTTCGGGAATATATGCGTTAGGACTGGGTAGGTTTAAACCCAGAATCGATAAACCTTTTTCTAGGGCATTTTTTAAGCCTTGGAAGCTTAAATCGTTGGTACTGACGTAACAATCAGCTTTACCGCGAAAAAGGCGGATTCCTGCCCCTGTAGATAGTTTCGGTGAGAGACTGGTGATGCTGTCATCTTCGGCTAAACAACTGATATAGTTGACTCTTTCCAAGAAAAATTCGATAAAAGTTGCCCCGGCAGCCCGTCCCAGTCCCAGGAGAGTGGACAAGGGAGCCGCCCAAGAGCTATCAAAGCGCTCCAGACTAGGATTATATTTCAGGGTGGGGAGTTCTTTGGAGATGAGTAGAGTGGGTGACATAAAGCTCGTTTATCAGTTAATCTGCTGGTTTCTAGTCTAACAGCTATCAGTTTTTTCCGTATTGGGGTGCGTTAGCGCGGCCCAACCCTGCTAAATTTTTCTCCTTCATATCTCTTAATAAAAACCTTGATTCGATCGCTCATCGCCCGCAAGATTAAAGAAAGAGCAACTCAGGATTAAAATAATGGCCACAGCGACACAATTCTTAAACATTTCTGACTTGACAAAAGATGATTATTGTGTATTCGGTTTAGCGATTTGTTTTCTCAAACAGGCTTACCCTGAGCTTGGTCGAAGGGAGGGAGAATTAGAAAAAGTGGCGGTGTTAGAACCGATTCCCTCGGCAGCCCTAGAGGCAATTGTCAAAGGGATTCCCACTTCCTACGAATTTGCCCGCGCTATGAGTTTAGGAGAGGTATTTCAGGACGATAATCCTCAAATACCCAGTAATTTTCCTGATAATGCCCAATTATGCGAGAATTTTGTCGAAAGGGCGATTGCGGCCACTCGCACCTATAAAAATCAACCCCACCTACAAGGGTTAATCCCCTTGGGCAGCCAAAAAGACGATTTAAACTTTTCCCTAGAGAAAAAACGCATCTTAAATGCTGTTCATCTGGTGCGGACGGAGGATAACGTCAAACAACATTCTCACACCCATAAGGTTTTGTAATCAAGGTTAGTTCGGGTTAGGGAAATTTGGCAGTTTTCCCTGATTCCGAACTCAGGTTATGGCTCTCTTGGGTTTGGTGGGTAAAATGTATTCTAAAATACAGTGATGCTAGTGAGCGACTGGAACGAACCACAAAGACACAAAGAACACAAAGATTGATCGCTTATATATTGAGTTAAACCTATCACACAAAGAATAAGAAGACCAGATTATAGCAGTTATCTTATACCATTTTTCTAAAGTAACGTTAGGGATGGTTAATTACACTCATCCCTAACCCCTCTCCAGTTCTGAGAGAGGGGAGTAGGATGTCTGCCACGAATAAAGAAAATGGTATTAAGGGTGAGGTGTAAAGTTGGGATTTTGAGGAGTCGGTCGTCAGGAGATGATTTTTATTTATTAAGGCAATGCTACACATAAATTTTTAGTAGCTGAATAAATATCTTCAAACAAATAATCCCATTGATGTTCTAGATGTCTAGCAATGTGGTAAGCAAGCAAGGGTGGGACAGCATTACCAATTAGTTTGTAACCATCCGTAGCCGAAAGTGAATAGTTTTTGTCTTGTTGTCTCACAAATTCAAAATCATCGGGAAAGGTTTGTATTCTCGCACATTCCCGCACAGTTAAACGTCTCATTTTTAACCCTGCTTCTAACTCATTAACTATCTTTCCCCCTAATTCTAAAGATAATCTCCTAAATTCAATATTGCCGTGATGTTCCGAACGAATAGTCGGACTTAAACCCTGTAAATTAACCTCTATTTGTCCCTGAGTTTTGCCATAATGTTTAGCTTTTGAATAGCTTTTTTGTGAGAGGTCAAATAACTCATCTTCCGGTTCTGCTAAACCTGATAATATTTGGCCCACTGTACTGTAAGTTTTAAGAAGATATATTGAATCAAACAGATTTAATTGATGCTTAATAACTTGATGGGTTGGACGCGGAAAAATATCATGATTTTCTAGATGTGCTATCGCTGTCGCTTTTAAATAGGTTTTATTTAAACCGATAAAGATAATTCTTTCCCTAGTTTGGGGAATTCCGTAATCGGGAGCAAAGAGAAGTTTAGGGATAACTATATATCCATCTTTACCAATGGCACTAAAATCATCTTCAATTATATCTTTAACATTGGCCAAAGAGATTAAACCTTTGACATTTTCAGCAATAAAAACTTTAGGTAAGGTTAATTCAATAACTCTTTTCATCCAATAATAGAGTTTCCCGCGATTGTCCTGAAAACTATCTTCACTTTTGTCTAGGAGTCTCCCCCTGTGACTTTTGTGAGAATTAAACCCCTTTCTTTTTCCTGAAACACTAAAATCTTGACAGGGAAAACCTCCCGTTACTACATCGATATTACTGGGAAACTGAAACTCGCCTTTTTCTGCTTGTTTGACTAAATCTACAATACTCCCCAAGTGAAATCCATTTGTTTTACCCCTTTTTTCAAAGTAGGGAATCCAAGCATTATGGGCAGCTTTAGTTATATCATTAGCAAAGACAGTTTCAAAAGAAGTACGCAGTAGTTTTAGCCATGGTTCCCGTCTTTCTACTATCCAATCTCGATGAATATTTTCATTAACACAGTCTTGGTGTACCCAAAAACCTCCCTCTAATCCTAAGTCCATTCCCCCGCAGCCAGAAAATAGGGATAAAACTCGCTTTTGTTGCCTATTCATCACTGTTGATTAAATGAGTAATTAAATAATATCATACTTATAATCAACTCGATCGAAAAACTGGGCTATTTCATTCTAGATGATAGAATATTGAAGTAAAATAAAAACAAAGAGAATAAATATCTCTGTGTGGAAACGGGGTCTATACTGATAGTTTCTTCAGCAAAATAGTCCTAAAAGTCTTTCTAGGTAAATATTTCACGATTCTATAAGCAAAAATTATCACACAAAGTCGAGAAGAGCCGAATACCTAACAAAAGGAGAGAACAAGGACAAAGACATTCTCTAAAACTATGTCTTGCTTTGTGCAGAACACTGACTAGGCTTAAGTAAAGCTTTCATTTCTAAGATGATTATTGTTTATTGGTCTCAAACAACTTATTTTTGTACTAATTTATACAGAACAGATTGTTAAGATTTTAGTTAACACTGAGCTTTTACATTGAGCCTGTCGAAGTAATGTTTTATATAGGTCGGAGCTTCGGCCGTGAGACTTCGGACGTTTGGCGAGCTCAGGCTTCGACGGTGAGACTTGGGTGTAAACTCAGTAGTTCGACAAGCTCACTAACACGAACGCTCAACCGAAGTGCCGAACCGCTTGTCGAATCCGTCGAACCGTCTTGACCCGGAATTTATTAGATAAATTTGAGGAGCAAAATCAGGGTAAATAACTCAAATATCAACTTAATCAAGTTTTAATAGATATTTAAGGCATAATAGATTATGGTTACTTTTTTTTAAGCCGATATGCTGTCTCACTAATCTTTTTAAGACCCAAAAACTGGCTATTCTGTTAGGGGTTGGACGTGAGAGGGGTCAATTTTCAAGGATAATTTGTAACAGAGTGTTGAAAATTTCTTTAATCTTAGTCATGAGCGATCGCCCACCAGAACTAACCCTAGCCGACCAGGCCCCTGCTAACTACGAATGTCGCTCCTGCGGCTACGTTTACGACCCCAGCAAGGGAGATAGTAAAACCAACACTCCCGCTGGAACCCCCTTCGAGGAATTGCCAGAAACGTGGCGCTGTCCCGTGTGTGGTGTGCGTCGTTCCCAATTTATCAACATTGGAGCTAAAGATGCTCCTTCGGGATTCCAAGAAAATCTTAGCTATGGTTTTGGGGTCAACCGTCTCACTCCTGCGCAAAAAAATATTTTGATTTTCGGGGCTTTAGCACTAGGATTTGTTTTCTTTATTAGTTTATATGGTTTAAACTGACTCAAGCACTCATTATCTTTAATCTAACGGCTCTGATGAGCCTGTAACCCATCGGGTACAAACCCTAATCCGTCCCGATTCCTTGACCAATATCTGAACCATTGATGAGAAAACTGAAACAATTCGTAATAGTTCTAGCTGTAGCTTTTTTCTGCTTTAGCTGTAGTAGTGTGCCATCCCTGAGCAATAGTCCTTGGCAAATCCTCACCCTCGACACTGACTCCACTTTTGCCGATATCGCCTTTACCGACGACCTGCAGCACGGTTGGTTAGTGGGAACCAAATCTACCCTCTTTGAAACCAGCGATGGGGGGGAAAGCTGGCAGCAAAAAGTCCTCAACCTTGGGGACGAAAAAGTTAGCTTTAGTGCCGTCAGTTTCCACAACCAAGAGGGTTGGATTGTCGGTAAACCCTCGATTCTTCTCCATAGCGAAGACGGGGGCAGCAGCTGGTCCCGCATCCCCTTAAGTGAAAAATTACCCGGTTCCCCCTACGGAATTATCGCTCTGAACGACAAAACCGCCGAAATGGTCACGGATTTAGGTGCTATCTACCGCACCAAAGACGGGGGCAAAACTTGGCAAGCTTTAGTGGAAGGTGCTGTGGGTGTGGCCCGGACAATTGTTCGTTCCCATGATGGTAAATACGTGGCCGTTTCCGCACGCGGGAACTTTTATTCCACTTGGGAACCGGGGTCAACAGAATGGCAACCCCACAATCGTCTTTCCTCCCGCCGCTTACAAAAAGTCGGTTATGGTGAAAATGGGGAACTGTGGGCCCTGGCCCGGGGTGGTCAACTACAATTTACTAGCCCCAATGATCTCGATACATGGGAAGATAAGGTATTCCCAGAGTTTTCCACCAGTTGGGGACTTTTGGACCTCAACTACCGCACCCCCGAAGAAATTTGGGTTGCTGGTGGTAGCGGCAATCTGTTGGTCAGTGATGACAACGGCCAATCTTGGCAAAAAGATCGCGCGGTGGAAAGTGTCCCCTCCAATCTCTATCGAATTGTTTTTATCAATTCCGACAAGGGTTTTGTCTTGGGACAAAATGGGGTTTTACTGAAATATAATCCCCCGAGCGAACCGGCCTAAAACTTGTGTCAGGGTCAACAAAGTCTCTATTATAGAGATTGAATTTTTCAAGTCCTATCATTCCGAGGAGAACCGTCCATGTCAGGTAGTACCGGCGAACGTCCTTTTGGCGATATCGTTACCAGTATTCGTTACTGGATTATCCATAGCATCACCATCCCCATGCTCTTTATCGCAGGTTGGTTATTCGTGAGTACCGGTTTAGCTTACGATGTTTTTGGCACTCCCCGTCCCGATGAGTATTACACTCAAGAGCGTCAAGAATTACCAATCATTAATGATCGCTTTGAGGCCAAAAATCAAATCGAGCAGTTTAATCAGTAGTTTACTTTAATTAAGGATAAAAACATGGCTAGTGGTAATCCCAATCAACCCATTTCTTACCCCATTTTCACCGTTCGCTGGTTGGCAGTTCATACCTTAGCGGTCCCCACTGTCTTCTTTATCGGTGCAATTGCGGCAATGCAGTTTATTCAACGCTAGGAGAACAATTATGGAAAGAACACCTAATCCGAATCGGCAAGCCGTCGAGTTAAATCGTACTTCTCTTTACCTAGGTTTACTCCTAGTTGCTGTCCTGGGAATTTTATTTTCCAGCTATTTCTTTAACTAATTAGTCCCGATTTATTGTCATCGCAATTAGAGAGGTGTTATTCATGTTCGCAGAAGGTCGTATTCCTTTGTGGTTAGTCGCCACCATCGCCGGTCTGGGCGTTATCGCCGTGCTTGGTCTTTTCTTCTACGGAGCTTACGCCGGTTTAGGTTCCTCTATGTAATTCCATTGCAGGTAATTTCCCCGGGCAAAAAGCCGTTAGTTATAGAAATAACTAGCGGTTTTTTCAGTATTCGGTTTCAAGTAAAGCTCGATCGAACTTTATACTAATACCAAATCCGTTGAGTAACGCACAGAAAACGGGTTTCTCGGAGAAACCCGTTTTCTGCTCATGCAAAAGGCAAAGGGGAGAATAAATAATCAGTTTTTAATAACCAGATTTAGGATAAATCCGTTTTTAATAGTGTGATTAACAAAAAAAGGAGTCAATTCTTTGACTCCTTTAGTTATATAGATGATTTAGCTAAAACTAAACTTCTTGTTTACGAGTGCTAAGATCACCCAATTTTTGGAATAAACCGAATTCCACTTGTTCTTCCAGATCCGGATCGACCCCGGCGAATACGTCGCGGTAGATGGTACGAGAACCGTGCCAGATGTGACCGAAGAAGAATAGTAAAGCAAAGACAGCATGACCGAAAGTAAACCAACCTCTCGGAGAAGTACGGAATACCCCGTCAGACTTCAGGGTTTCGGTGTCAAACTCGAAAGCTTCACCGAGTTGCGCTCTACGGGCAAATTTCTTCACATCAGCAGGATCGCTGAACACCTGACCATCGAGAGCGCCACCGTAGAAAGAAACGGTAACACCACTTTGTTCAATACTCAGTTTCGATTCCGCACGACGGAAAGGAATATCAGCGCGAACGATACCTTCCGAGTCAGTCAGGACAACGGGGAAGGTTTCAAAGAAGTTAGGCATCCGACGCACGCTCAGGACGCGACCTTCGCCATCTTTGAACACAGGGTGTCCTAACCAAGATTTAGCGATACCGTCACCGCTATCCATGGCACCAGTACGGAATAAACCACCTTTAGCGGGGCTATTACCGACATAATCATAGAAAGCCAGTTTTTCGGGAATTGCTTGGTAAGCTTCAGCGATGGTAGCCCCATTGGCGATGCTGGCCTCGACGCGACGCTCAATTTCTTCTTGGAAATAACCCTTATCCCATTGGTAACGGGTCGGTCCAAAGAGTTCGATCGGCGTGGTAGCATTACCGTACCACATGGTTCCAGCCACGACGAAAGCGGCAAAGAAAACGGCGGCGATACTGCTAGAAAGCACCGTTTCGATATTACCCATTCTCAGGGCTTTATAGAGTCTTTCGGGGGGACGAACGGTTAAATGGAATAAACCGGCGATAATCCCGACGATACCCGCGGCAATGTGGTGAGCTACCACACCCCCGGGGTTAAAGGGGTTAAAACCAGCAGGTCCCCATTCGGGAGCTACGGGCTGCACATGACCGGTTAAACCGTAGGCATCGGAAACCCACATACCGGGACCCCAAAGGCCTGTTTGATGGAAAGCACCGAAACCAAAGCAAAGTAAACCGGATAAGAACAGGTGAATACCGAACATTTTCGGCAAATCGAGGGCAGATTCGCCCGTGCGGGGATCGACGAATAATTCTAAATCCCAGAAAACCCAATGCCAAACCGCCGCTAGGAATAGCAGACCGGATAAGACGATATGAGCAGCGGCAACGCCTTCAAAAGACCAGAAACCGGGGTCAACACCAGTTTCGCCGGTGACGCTCCAGCCACCCCATGAACCAGTGACACCTAAACGGGCCATGAAGGGCAGCACGAACATTCCTTGCCGCCACATCGGGTTTAATACGGGGTCACTGGGGTCGAAAATAGCCAGCTCATAGAGGGCCATGGAGCCAGCCCAACCCGCTACCAGTGCGGTGTGCATCAGGTGAACGGAAATTAAACGGCCCGGGTCGTTGAGAACGACTGTGTGTACTCGATACCAAGGTAGTCCCATTGACTACGCTCCTCCTATTGACAATTTAGTGTCCACTTAGACGCTTTTTATATTCAGGGTCAAATATAAGCCCAACAATCTCGACGGTTAAGTGCAAGAGTTAGCTAACCTACATTATCCCTTGAAAAGTGTATCTATTCTAAAGAAGTGTAACTATTGTTAGAACAGATTTCAAGTCTTTGCGATCGGTCTTCGGCCAGAATAGTCCAAATTAAGGAAGCACCAGAGTGGGAAGCGGAAATTATGAATTATAAATTATCAATTATAAATTGGGGTGTGGGCTTCGGCCGTGAACTCAGCGTTCGATCGAGCGTTTGACAAAAGCTCACGCCGTTCGACTGAGCTCAGCTGAACCGCCGAACCACCGAACGGCAAAGGGGAATAAATAATCAGTTTTTAATAACCGGACTTAGTCTCAGACAAGCTACTAACCCCCAGACAGAACCCTGATTCCGTCGTTTTTACTTGCACATCGCGTCATATATGTTTTTTAGGAGGTTATTCGCTCCTCTGTACAAGGAAGCTCAACCACTAACATGAGCGTCCGTGTCTTTTTTATACCGCTCACGGGAGTTTTAACTTCAAGGAGGTTACCTTTGGTATGCTAACGTTCTAGTCTATTTACAATGCCATAGCAAGGCTATCTTACAACTGCGACTTTCCGAAGAGCAACTAGAAAAACTAAAATGGTATGCTCAACAAAAACAAATCTCTGCGGCAGAATTTGTTAGAGATTGGATAAAAAAGTTAAAGTAATCAACCCTACCCTCCACTCCGCTCAATGGCAGAGTTTTAAAGCCAAATTTTCAATAACCGCAAACAGTGGGCCTTTTCCTCCGTCGATCATCAAACACACAAATAAGCAAAAGTGTCTGTATATTTGGTTGCTAAATTAGGACAGGTTTGCCCTAGATGCAGCCCGAGGAAAAGCCAGTCAAAAACTAACCCATCAGGATCACCGTATCGATGACGTGGATCACACCATTATCCGCCTCGATATTACCCGCAACCACCGTGGCATTTTTCACCTCAAAACCTTCGCTACAATCGACGGGAATCGGTGAACCCTCTAGAGAAGTCACCACAGCCAATTTTGCCAAATCTTCCTGCATATATTTGCCCGCAACGACGTGATAGGTGAGAATTCGGGTTAATTGGGGGATATTCTGCACTAGGGTTGTAATCGTCCCAGGGGGCAATTTGGCAAAAGCTTCATCGGTGGGGGCAAAAACCGTGAAGGGGCCAGGACTTTTTAGGGCATCCACAAGATTAGCCGCTTGTACCGCCGTCACTAGAGTTTTAAAATTATCGGCACTGACCGCAATATCGACAATATCTGCCATAAACTTGACTCGATCCTGAAAAAAATCATCTATTTCAGATTTTAAACTTAATCTTGTCCCAAAGATCACTCTAGGGAAGTGGGAAGTGGGGAAGTGGGGAAGTGGGAAGTGGGGAAGTGGGGAAATTTCAACTAAAACCCTAACACCCCAACACCCCAAAACCCTATCACCCTATCACCCGACTCCTGACTTCTAACCCAATTTGGGACAAAGATAAGCAAAAGTTATTTATTGACTCCACAAACTTGAGAATATTTAAATTAACATTTCGCAATATTTACAAATTCTTAAGAATTAATTGAGAAAAATTTTTATTTAACAACGATGTTATGAAGGTTACAGCGATTTGATAAAATTTCATAATGGGTTATTTTGTGCTTTTTTGAGCAGCAATGGTTAAAACCCTTGCCACATCTAGAAGGTAATCCTAATTAAGACGGGTAAATTAGTCAATTTCACCCATAACGATGATCTTTTTTTTGTGTAGTTTTATTGCAAAAAAAAGTTTTTTTGACAAAAAGCACAAAGTATGATGTGGACGCTGTTGTATTTCTGGCTGCCAGTAGTTATTGCAGAGTTAGGTCAAAATCAGAAGATTTTCTGTTTTCAAGTGATGAAATACAGAAAAGCAGCAATTCGATCGAGAAATCGATAAAAACAGCCTAGACTAGAAAAAGAATCATCTATCCTGACAGCTATCCTGTGGAGATTACTTTTTTAGGAACCAGTTCCGGGGTTCCCACTCGGTCTCGTAATGTCTCTAGTATCGCCCTTCGTTTACCGCAAAGGGCGGAGGTATGGCTGTTTGACTGTGGAGAAGGAACTCAACACCAGTTACTGCGTAGCGACCTGAAAAATTCCCAAATCCGACGCATTTTTATCACCCATATGCACGGGGATCATATCTTTGGTTTAATGGGACTGTTAGCCAGTATTGGATTAGCCGGTTCTGCTCAGGATATTGATATCTACGGACCCCCCGGACTAGGGGACTATCTGCGTGCTTGTGCTAAGTATTCCTATACTAATTTAGCCAATCGGGTGCGTGTCCATGCCATTGCCCCCGGCATAATCTACGAAGATGAAGAATTTACCGTCTCCTGTCAGCTATTGAAACATCGTATTCCCGCCCACGGTTATCGTATCGCCGAAAAAGACCGCCCTGGACGTTTTGATGTGGAAAAAGCCAACGCTTTAGGTATTCCCCCCGGACCAATTTACGGCAAGCTGAAAAAGGGGGAAACTGTCACCCTCCCCGATGGCAGCAAAATTCGCGGTCAGTCCCTCTGCGGAGAAACGGAAATCGGCCGTAAAATAGCCTATTGTACTGATACTATTTTCTGTGAAGGATCGATCGAATTGGCACAGAATGCAGATGTGCTAATTCATGAGGCGACTTTTGCACACCAAGATGCCGGGTTAGCTTTTGAAAGTGTTCATTCCACTTCGACGATGGCAGCCCAGGTGGCCTTGGCAGCCCAGGTAAAATTGTTATTAATGACCCATTTTAGTCCCCGTTATCTACCGGGGAATTCTCTGGATATTTCCAATCTGTTAGAGGAAGCGCGGGCAATTTTTCCTAACACTAAATTAGCCTACGATTTCCTCACCTACGAAGTCCCCCGCAACCGTCAAGAAATGGTCTTAGGAGTTAAGTAATTATGCCAGCAGCAGTGGAAGAAAAAAGCATGGTTCCCACGGTTTTAGTGGGTATTGGTGGTACGGGTAACGAAATTTTATCGCGATTGCGTCGTTTAATCGAGGAAAGTTATGGCAGTTTGAGTAATTTTCCGATTGTCAGCTTTTTGGTGGTTGACACGGATAAGGATTATAAAATCAGTAATCCTGAAGCTGCCGGCAGTGCTTTTAAAGATAACGAAAAACACTGGGCTCGGGTGAGTGGAAAACAGGTACAGGAGATGGTATCTGACATGGATAGATATCCCTGGATTAATAGTTGGTTTCCCCCGGAATTAGAGAGAAATATTACTTCCCTGGAAGCGGGAGCGGGACAAATTCGCGCCTGCGGTCGTTTTGCTTTATTTTGTAATTATCATGATATCCAAAGAAAATTTCTAGATGCGGTGAGACGGGTAAAGGGACAAGAAAACTTTATGCTTGATCGCTATGGAATTAAAGTAAGTAATAGTGCTATTAATGTCTTTACCACGGGGTCTTTAAACGGTGGTACGGGTAGCGGAATGTTAATCGATCTAGGTTACTGTATTCGTAATTGGTTACGAGGAGAAAGTAGTCCTTTGAGTACGGCAATTGTTCCCACTCCTGAAGCATTTGCGGGGATTAGTGTCGGCGATCGAGTTTTGGCTAATGGTTACGCTGCCTTGATGGAATTAAATTATTTTTCTGACTACAGAACCGAATATCATCAACAGTTTAGCAGCGGTTTAGTCGATGAAGTGGTTAGTAAGTTACCCCCCTTTGATTTTACCTATTTAGTGGGGACAAAAAATGGCGAAGGTGATTTTAAACTCGGTCAAATTCGGGAAATGATCGCCCAAAATATTTTCCTAGATATGACCTCTGATTTTGCACCCCATAAGCGTTCCATTAGAGATAATATTAAGGGTTCTTGGGCGCAAGCTGACCCAGGTGGTCGCGGTTATCCTAAGCAATTTATGAGTTTTGGACTATCAACTATTGAAATTCCTATTGCCCAAATTCGTGCTTCCTTATCGGAACGTTTAGCCAAAGATTTAATTAATTGGTGGCTGAATGATTCCGTGATTTTACCCGCTCAAATGTTGGATTTAGTCAGAGGTGATATCCTCAAAAAAATGCGCTTGAGCGAAGGGGAATTAATTATGGATTTATGTGCTGACAAGGATCGCTCTTTAATTGCCATAATCTCCCAATGGACTAACGAAACTCGTCAGGAAATCAATCAAGATAATTGGCTATCTTGTACCAAACAGGGTGTTAATATTTTAGGCAATGAACAGGGTAAAATTCTGCAATTTATTAATGATTATTTGACACCAAGAGTCGAGGAATTTAAACGCAATCATTTACTAGAATTGAGTCCCGATGAACGGCTGCACGGCGATTACCTGAAAAAGATTTATAGTAATCGGGATGAAATTATTCAACGGGGTAAAAAGTCTCTAGAAATGGAGTTTTATAATGTCCTTGAAGATCGAAACCGTGGGGTAAAATTTGCCGAGAGTTTTATTCTTTTAGTACGACAAATCTTTACCGACATAGGAGAAAAATTCCGTCGCGATCAAGAACAGGTTTGGAGTCAAAACGAAAGTAAACGTCAACGGGAATACGACACAGCCTTAGCAGAAATTAATGATCTGAAAGATAAACTTCATATCTCAAAAAAAGATAAGATGGAAGAATATTGTGAACAAGCTTTAACGGGATTGGAAGGCTATTTAATGGCCAATATTCAACGAAAAACCAGAGGTGCAGGAGTAGAGGTTATTAATCGTTTACTGGAACATCTTAATCAATTAGAAAGCCGTTTTAATCGCTTTCGTCAGAAATTAATTCAAAGTCGCGATCTATTTAATCTCCAAGCTAACCAACAGATTGATAGTGCCGATGCTTTGTTAATTAATGGGATTAAATTATTTGACAGACAAGAATTGAATAGTCTTTATCAAGACTTTATCGAACAATTTGCTTCGGGGATTGCTGGTAACAAAAATGCCTACGATACGGGTATGGATAACCTTTGTTTACCCCTCTCAGAAGAGATTTTAAAGCAATCTAGCCCCCTCTGGAAAGAAACGCGCCGTGCCGACGAAAATATGCGTTTATTTGACATCACCGAGATTGCCGATATTCGTCAAGGTGATTTTCAAAAAGTTATCCTAAACCAAGCTAATCAACTCCTACAAAATGCTCCCGCTAGTAGTCGCATTCAGAAGGAATTAGCCGCTTGTGATCGCTTGTTAAAAATTTATAACAACGATACTGATATTATCAATAATCTTCGCATTGCCTACCAAAAATCGCGACCCCTAATTATGCTCAATCCTGCGGTTTTGCGAGGAAAAGATGCGGGCTTTACACCCCAATTAAATCAAAATGTTGCCCTGATTGGGGGAAGAAACACCAGTAACCCGGCAGCTCAAAAAATTATTCCGAAACTGCGGGAATTTATTGCCAACGAAGACGATATTAAACCCTTGGGAGACGTGGAAAAATATCGTCTTGTCTTCGTGCAGGAAATTGGCGGTTTTTCCCTACGCTGTCTGGAGGGAATGCGAGATTTGCGGCAATCCTATCAGGACTGGAAAGGAGAATTTATTCTCGCTAAACGCGCCCAACAAATGGGGGAAAATCGCGATTTACCCATCCCCGTACATATCCAAAAGGAACCGCCTTTCTGGGATGTTTTTCCCGAAGATCCGAGTATTTATCAATTGGTAGTAACAGCCCGAGCTTTGAAAGTGCTTTTTCCAGAAGTCAATCGAGTCACTAATGAGAAAACAATTCGCTATGAAATTAAAACCGCAACTGGATTAAAAAAAGTCGATATCGCCACCAGTTGGGAAGATGCGGTACAGGTGTTAGAAGTAAAAGCTTGTCGCGAAGATAAGGAAAAAATTCAAAGTCAGGTGACAGCTAAGTTACAGGCTGCAGCCACTCTGGAGAAAAAACAAGCTTTGTATCGGACTTTCATTGAATATTTACAACAACGTTCCGAGGAGTTAACAGGAGGAAAAGACAATACAGAATATAAACGGGAAGATGCAATTATTTTGCAGTTAATCCATAACTATAAGTTGGATAGCGCTGGAGAAATTCCTCTTTCTCCGGTGACGGAAGTGGCTAACCCAGCTTTAATTATCTGCGGTAATTGTGGACACAAAAACCCGTCCTCGTCTAATTTTTGTTCTAAGTGTGGGGCAAAATTAGTTAAGTAGAAATTAGATTTTGGGTTTGATCCCCCCTGCCCCGCTTGATAAGGGGGGTGCCGATAGGCGGGGGGATCCACCTTGATAAGGGGGGTGCCGATCCCCCCTTAATCCCCCCTAGATAAGGGGGAAATCTGACAATTTTTAACACCTGATAAGGGGGAATCTGACAATTTTTAACACCTACCTAATTTAACAGCAAAAGTGGGGGGGTGTTAGCTGGACTAACATCCCCCACAATCAAAAATTTTCGGGAAAAATTGCCTAATAGCGAAAAAACTGGATTATAATAAGGTCTTTACCCAAGATTTTTGCAGCCTCGCTAACTGCCATAAAAGCCAATCAAAACCCCTGTTTATCGAGAGAAAAACCAATGGTAGCCACTTTAAAAGGACGAGATGTTTTAAGAATAACCGACATGAGTAGCCAAGAAATCAGCGCCCTACTCAATCTATCGGCAGAGCTTAAAGCTGGTAATCTTAACCCTAGCTGCAACAAAGTCTTAGGATTGCTATTTTATAAAGCTTCCACCAGGACCCGGGTTTCCTTTACCGTCGCTATGTACCAGTTAGGGGGACAGGTGATCGATCTCAATCCCAGTGTAACCCAAGTGGGGCGCGGGGAACCCTTAGCCGATACAGCCAGGGTACTCGATCGCTATCTCGATATTCTCGCGGTTCGCACCTTTAAACAAGAGGATTTAGAAGCTTTTGCTAATTATTCGCGCATTCCAATTATCAACGCTTTAACGGATTTAGAACATCCCTGTCAGATATTAGCCGATTTACAGACTATCCAAGAGACTTTTCAGACTTTACGGGGAATTAACCTCACCTATGTGGGGGATGGTAATAATGTCGCTAATTCTCTCCTCTTAGGTGGCGCTTTGATGGGGTTAAATGTGCGGGTTGCTTCCCCCGCAAACTATCAACCGGATGGGGAAATTGTCGCCAGCGCCCAAGCTATAGGCGAGAAAACCGGTAGTAAAATCTTAATTACCGACGATCCCGTTATGGCCGTGAAAGACTCTCAGGTGGTCTATACTGATGTCTGGGCAAGTATGGGACAGGAAAGCCTCGCTGATGCCCGAATTCCCGTTTTTCAGCCCTACCAAGTCAATGAACAGCTAATGAGTCACGCTGACAAAGACGCGATTATTCTCCATTGTTTACCTGCTCACCGGGGTGAAGAAATTACCGACGGGGCGATCGAGGGTGTACAATCAAAAGTCTGGGAGCAAGCGGAAAATCGGATGCACGCCCAAAAAGCTTTAATGGTGAGTTTATTGGGATTAATCTAGCTCCCAATGCTCAGTTACCTAAAATAATTATTAAACTCGATCATCAATCATCCTAAGACCTGTCCGACACCAGAAGTTAACGCTAGGATTGAGGATAAGAGCAATCATCAGGGCAGCCTCCACACAAACTATATGTCAGACACCTCCGCAGTTAAACAGTATCTCGCCCATTGGTTTCAATTGGGAAAAAAAGTTATTTGTCCCAAAAACCAAGCTATGCTATTTCCGCTGCCTATCTTCAATGGCGATCGCTATTCGTCGGAGTTTGAAGATTGTTGGCAAAAAATGCTCGATCCTGAAAGTGGCGATTGTTACCTAGAAGGTACTCAACAAACTATCCAAGACTTACTTTCCCCTCAATGGGAATTTCATCCCTGCGCTCGTTGTACTATACCAGTACCAATTGAGGTACTGGGCCAATCGGGTTTATCCTGTCCCTGTCATGATTTGAGTAATTGGCCCAATTTAGAATTACCCCTACCCCATTTACCCGTCAATAGTCAAGAAAATCTCGATCGCATCCGGCAAAGATTGCTAAAAAATTCTCACCCACATTAACCAGACAAAAAGAGACGTTAGGAGTAACGTCTCGAAAAAAGGATTGAGATTTAACGATTTCTGCCAAAAAAATTGACTAAATCTCGCAATCTCTCGCTATATTCTCTGGTTAAAGCTTCCTGACGATAGCGCCATGACCAATTCCCTTCTGCGACACTGGGGGTATTCATCCGCGCATCCGATCCTAAACCTAACACATCCTGTAACGGTACGATCGCCTGATTAGCCACGGAACTATAGGCAAGTCGAATCAGATCCCAAGCCACTCCCTGACCACTGGGAGCGCCAAGATATTGATATAGTCGCGCTTTTTCGTAGTCATTGGCGTTATCCTGAAACCAGCCCACAGTAGTATTATTATCGTGAGTGCCGGTATAAATCACACAGTTGCGTTCGACGTTAAAAGGAAGATAGGGATTACCCGCATCACCCCCAAAAGCGAAGTGAAGAATCTTCATCCCCGGGAAGGCAAAGTGATCGCGAAAATCTAGAACTGCTTGGTCAATATCGCCCAAATCTTCGGCAATAATCGGCAATTTACCCAAACGAGCGCCAATAGTATTAAACAGATCATAACCCGGGGCCTTTAGCCAATGACCATTAATAGCGTTTTCCTGGCCAAAAGCCACGGCCCAATAGGCCTCTAATCCGCGAAAATGATCGATACGGATGATATCGACGAGGGAAAGAACCCCTTTTAAACGGCGTACCCACCAATCAAAGCCCGTATTTTTGAGATGATCCCAGTTATAGAGAGGATTTCCCCATAATTGCCCCGTTTCTGAGAAATAATCCGGGGGAACCCCGGCCACTTCCAAGGGATTACCAGTTTGGGGATCTAGTCGGAAAACCTGCGGATTTGCCCAAACATCGGCGCTATTATGGGAGACATAAATGGGGATATCACCGATAATCTCGATACCGAGGGAGTTAGCATAGCGTTTTAGGGCTAACCACTGCTCAAAAAACTCAAATTGCAGGAATTTGTGCAGAAAAATCTCCTCTTGTAACTCCTGTTTCGGTGTTTCCAACGCACCCCAATGACGTTCGCGAATTTCTGTCGGCCATTCCATCCAGACTTTACCCTGGTAAGCGTGGGATAAAGCCATAAATAGGGCATAATCCTCTAACCAATCAGCATTGCCACCACAAAAGCCAGCAAACTGTTTGTAAAGAATTGTGTCAGAACCCTTGACAAAATTGCTCGCCGCCTTTCTAAGTAGGGGAATTTTCCATGCGATCAATTTATCGAAATCCACTTGATCGAGGGGAAAATCGGGAATATCCTCGAAATCTGCCTCACTAAGCAGGTTTTTTTCCCGAAGAATATCGAGACTAATCAGGAGATGATTGCCAGCAATGGCACTAAAACTCATGTAGGGAGAGTTACCGTACCCCGTGGGACCTAAAGGGAGAATTTGCCAGAGTTTTTGACCACTTTGAGCCAAAAAATCGATAAATTGATAGGCTTCCCTACCTAGTTCTCCAATCCCGTAACGTCCGGGGTGACTGGTGGGATGAAGCAAAATACCGCTAGAACGGCTAAAAGCCATGAAAAAACTCCCTTATCAGTGATTAGGTTAGCAGTTATTAAGTGTTTAAAGCTGAATGCTCACTGCTATCTCCAAGCTAACCCGATCTCGATCGATAAGGGCAATACTTAACAACTTTATTAGACCTATAGGACAAAATCAGGCATTACAGCCGTACATTAACAGATCGTCTTTCCAGTGAAAAAGATTCCTTGGGATCAGGTTCCACCTTACCCCGGAGGAAAAACCGATCGCTTGTCAGTTATTGCGCCAATGATAGGGGCGCATCGTGGTCAGTGAGTTGATCGATGCGCCCAAAATGTAATATAGATATTTCGACCAAATTGAAATGCACCCGCCGAAAATTCAAGAGCGATTCACTTACTTTCAGTAAGTTCTAAGTAAGTAGTCGTGCAAAATTAATTTCCTAGTAAAGATAGGCAAAAGGCAAGAGGCAAAAGGCAAGAGGGGGTTAGATATGTGTAATTAATTTTGCTTAGGTACTTAGGTAGGCACAATTATTTGTAGGATGGGTTAGCGGTAGCGTAACATAATCGGGCGTTGGGTTTCATGCTTCAACTTAACCTACGTTCATTTTATAGCGTTTCTCACACCTGTGTGGTACAGTTAAACCTTTGCTGATTAAGCTTTTCACTATCGACAATGTACCTCTTGCGAACAGGAAACGCTATATATTTAATTCCACCCACCTACTTACATAGCGCACCTAATTGATTCGTAAACAGGATTCACCCCCTAATATTACATCTATGTAATATAATACCAGCATGGCATGGGAAATCGAATACACAGACGAATTTGGCAACTGGTGGGATAGACTCAGCGACAGAGAGCAGGACGATATTGTGGCTGTGGTCAACCTGCTGGCGGAAAAAGGCTCCTTACTTCCGTTTCCTTACTCTTCCGGCATTGTCGGCTCTAAACATTCCCAAATGAGAGAGTTGCGGGTGCAGAGTGGCGGGAAGCCCATCAGAATCTTCTATGCCTTCGATCTGAGGCGTACCGCCATCCTACTCATTGGCGGGGATAAGACAGGAGATGACCGATTTTATGAAAAATACATTCCCCTGGCTGACAGGCTGTATGACATCTATCTGGAAGAGATTAGAAAGGAGGGTTGGCTATGAGTGGACACCGTAAATTTTCCCAACTGACCGAGCATTTTTCTGAAGAACGCCAAGCCGCGATCACAGAAAAAACTGCCCAACTCAAGGTAGAAATGGCTCTGAGTGAGTTGCGGCAAGCCAGGCAACTGTCCCAGGTTGAACTGGCAGCTAAACTGAAGGTCAAACAGCCAGCCGTCGCCCGTTTAGAGAAGCGGACGGATATGTATGTCAGTCACTTAAGAAAGGTCATTGAGGCGATGGGAGGTGAGTTGGATATTATTGCCCGTTTTCCTGACGGGGAAGTGAAAATTAAGAATTTTAGTGAGTTGATTGACTTTTCAGTTGCTCCTGAAGCGGGACAATAAAGATAGCTGTCAGGGGAAAATTGAGGAGGTTTTGATGTTTTTGGGTTTCATGTCCATTACCCACGCCAGCATCGCCGCAGCAAGCATATCCTTAGTCATAGGAACTGCTGACCCGATGGCGTTGGGTTTAGCTGTCCTGGGTTCGCAGTTACCGGACATTGACATCACCACCTCAACCATCGGCAAAATCTTCTTCCCTATCAGCAGCTTCCTGGAAGACAGGTTCCCCCACCGCAGCATCACCCACTCTCTTTTGGCGACGGGTTTGATAGGGGCTGTCTCCCTCCCCATCGGCTACTTCCTGGGCAATTGGCTGACAGCGCTGCCGAAGGCACTCGATGCGCGAGACCGCACTCTCGTTAGGTCATTTACTCGCCTGTTTCTCCGACTACTCTACTTCTGCTGGTAGTACAATTACGTTTAACGATGGGTCGGCGATCGCTGTTTTAAGAGGGCAGTACGCAATTGGGACAGTAAACACCAAAATCGTTCAACCTGCGCCATTTAAGGAATGACCGTTCAATTTCCCCAAAACCGCTTGATGCTTCTGCCGCGCTGACCTTTCCTCAGTAGATGTGCGCTGGCACTGTCTCAGATTTTTGCCGATAGTCGATAGGTGGATTTCGATAATCCCGTCAATTCTTTCGCTCGATGGCATCGAGTTCCCGACATATTTCGGCGGCCAGCCGATAATCCACACTTCCCGTTAAAGTAGCTCCGTCATAGTGGCTGCCAGCATAGCAGCCGGGGTTATGACAGCGGGGCAGTTTATCCCGGTTAAAGGTTTGAAAACAAGGGAAGCACAAGGTAAACTAATTATGATAAAACATTAATATAGAGGTTCTCACACCTGTGTGACACAGTTAAACCTTTGCTGATTAAACTTTTTAACATTGATAATGTACCTCCTGTGAACAGGAAATACTATAAATAAGCGGTAAAAATGAAATAAAATTAAGGGGAAAATTAATTATGCAACTAGAAGATTATTTCTTATTTATCTCCGAAGATGATATTAGAATAAAAGGTCATCGCCTCGGAATTGACAACGTACTCTTTTATTTCTTGGAAGGCTATACCCCAGAAGAAATAAATGCTATCTATCCCGATCTAAGTTTAGAGAAAATCTACGCTACTATTACTTATTATTTACAGAATCGGCAAAAAATTGATGCCTATTTATTGCGCCTCCAGAATTGGCGAGAGACTCGCTACCATGAGGCCCTAAAACATCCTTCACCTCAACGAGAAAAGATGAGAAAAATTAAACAGCAAAGGCAAGATTCTGTCAGGGTATGAAAATCAAGTTTTTACTCGATGAAAACTTATCCCCCCGCTTGAAAGTCGCTGTCTTAAGGTTAAATCCAGAGATAGATATTTTACGCATTGGAGAGCCGAATACACCACCGTTAGGAACTCTTGACCCTGATGTTTTACACTATTTAGGATTATCTCAACGACTCTTGGTGACAGATAATCGTACCAGTATGCCTGAACATTTAGAAGAATATTGGCAAAAAAATCAACAAATCTGGGGACTGTTTTGGATACGTCCCACCACAACAATGGGAAAACTAGCCGAAGAATTAATTATGATTTGGGAAACTACCGAAGCGAAAGAATAGATATTGTCGATTGGATTCCTTTTTAATTAATGATATAATAAGATTATTACCGTCCTTTTTATGCTTGATTATTAATTTGAATGACTCGCCAAATTCATGACCAATTTGCCAAGGAATATCTGGAGGAATTACTAACACCTCTAGGGACGATTAGAAAAAGTAAGAAAGTAAAAAGTGAGGTTCAAGAAATCGATGTCTGGTTTGAACCCTTTAGCTCACCGCTTCCCACTGAGTTACCTTTAGGATTACTCGGAAAAATGGCGGCTACTTCCTGTTTGTTTGAACCTTTCCGCAATCCCCCGACCGAGGTAGAGATTCGCAGTTGTTTGTCAAAGTTATACGCGGTTCATGGGGATGTCTTGAGAAAAGCGAAACGGTCAAACAAAACTCTGACGGTCGCAGAATTGCCTTTCTTATGGATTCTAACGCCCACCTTTTCAGCTAGAATGGTTGAAGATTTCGGGACTCACAGCGATGAGAGTAATTGGTTAACAGGGGTTTACTTTTTAGCGAGGTCTCTCAAAGCGGGTATCATTGTCATTCATCAATTACCAGTAAATGAAGACACCTTATGGTTAAGAGTATTAGGTAAAGGAGGAACCCAAAAACGAGCAGTTGAAGAGTTAGTTGAACTGCCAGAACGCAATCCTTTTCGAGAGAATTTATTAGAAATTCTGGCCAACTGGCGCAAAAACTTAGAATTGAGAGATAATTTAAGTACCGAAGAACAGGAGGACATCATGAACTTATCACCAGCTTATTTACAACAAAGGGAAGAGTGGAAATTAGAAGGAAAGCAAGAAGGGATACAACAAGGTAGTTTAGAAGAACGGTATTCCCTGATAGCCAGTCTTCTGGAAGGACGCTTTGGCAGCCTAGATTCGGAATTATCTGGTCTAGTAGAAAAGATCGCCCAACTTCCCATCTCGGAACGCACCGGATTGCTTCTTTCTTTGGCAAATTTATCCCGTGAAGAACTGCTACAAAGATTCAGGGAAAATTAAAACTCCAGCCCGTCCAAACCATGAAGAATCATCCCTAAACCCTGATGGTCGTTTGTCCGAGGAAATCTCTGCCCAATCATCGCAATTTTCTTCATTCCTTACAATTTTTTTCCTGTACTGAGAGTTTTTCCATACCCATTATGATAAGATATTAATAAATAATCAGGAGCAATTATGACAATTACTCCAAAATCAGAACAATTAAGCAGCGATACTTTATTAGAGCAAGAGGCTAAAACCTTGAAGACTTCCTTTCCTTCTAACTCTTCGCCAAATAGTAAAGCTATTTTTCTGCAACAGGCAGGTGCTTTAAGCGATGATAGTTCTTTGGCCGACCTAAGAGATTCTATTTACCAAGCCAGGGGACGTTCGGAAACTGACGATGATGTATCTTCTTGACACGGATACTTTAACTCATCTCCACTCAGGTAACACTAACGTTATTAATCGATTGGAAAACTTACAAGATGAGGAAGTCGCCATTACGATTGTCACCAAGCTCGAAATTTTGCGCGGGCGGATAGATTATTTGCTTAAGGCTTTTTCAGGGAGTGATTTACTGAAAGCACAAGAGCTTTTCTCTCGTTCAGAAACCTTATTAAATCAACTTCCTGTAATTTTAATTGACCCAAATGCAGCCAATCAATTTGACCGCTTAAAAGATATTTCTAAATTTCGCAAAATTGGCAGGTCTGACTTGTTAATTGCTAGTATCGCCTTAGCTAATCAAGCCAGGCTAGTAACCAGAAATCTGCGACATTTTAGACAAATTCCTCATTTATTCTTAGAAAATTGGGTCGATTAATTCCCGTTCCTAATTGTTAGCAAGATTGGGAGAAAAGTCCGCTCAAACCATGAATTTTCATGCCAAAATCCTGATGGTAGTTTGTCTGCTGAGGTTACTGTCATGGTCAAGTCCGGCTTTAACACAGACGCTCCCCTGTCTAGACAGCAAGTAAAGAGTGCGTGGAGAAGTTGATCCAAAGCGAGATATCGAAGATATCCGTTTCGTTAACAATCATCTCCTCTAAATGTTGAAAGTCTTCATTTTCATCCATCGGAATTATCATTTCAATAGACCTCTCCCTAGTTTGATAAAATCACAATCAGGGGATATTGTCAACAACTAACCGTAGCTTACCCAGTCGTTTATGCGTTGCTGATGCACTTTTTAAAAAATAGTGATAAACTTAATTGTACTGGGTACACTCTCCCTATCGGAGGGATTTGAGAAAAAATCGAGAGAAAAAAACGATGAACGAACGGGAAATATCCAACAAAATTGAGGCGGGCGGGGGTTTTCCCATATTGCAATATTGGGCAGAAAAAACCCTCTCTCCTCAAGGGGTTAAACTCTGGCAAACCTTAAATCATAAAAGTGCCTGTTTAGCTTGCGCTTGGGGAACGGGAGGACAAAAGGGCGGTTTTGTCAACGAAGCGGGGGAAAGTCTGCAACGTTGTCTCAAAAGTGTCGAGGCAGTTACTTCCGAATTAATGCCAGGTATTAAAACTGATTTTTTTCAGACCTATCATCTCGCTCAATTACAGTCCTTAACCTCCCTAGAATGCGATCGCTTGGGTCGTTTCAGTTATCCCGTCCTCTTAAAAGCAGGAGAAAGTCACTATCAACGTATTAGTTGGGAAGAAGTGTATCGATTAGCCGAACAAGCTTTTCATCAACCGTCCGAGACTCTAGCCTCCTATAGTTCGGGACGTTCTTCTAATGAAGCCGCCTATCTCTTACAATTGTTTTTCCGGGCATTAGGAAGTAATAATTTAGCCGATTGTTCCGATCTCTGTCATGCCGCCTCGACCGTAGGCTTAAAACAGGTTTTCGGCTCCGGAACTTCGATGGTCAGTCTGGAAAGTTTAAAACAAGCCGATTGTGTGGTATTGATCGGTTCTAACGCCCCGGCTAATCATCCTCGCCTGATGAATGAATTAATTCAAATTCGTGATCGCGGCGGTAAAATTATTATTATTAACCCGCAAATTGAAGTCGGATTGGTCAAATTCTCCTCCCCCGCTTTTCCGATTAAATCATTATTGCGGGGCGGTTCCGATATTTCGACTCTCTACCTACAGCCGATACCGGGTAGCGATACTGCCCTATTCGTCGGATTACAAAAATCTTTAATTGAACAAAATTTAGTGCGGTGGGATTATCTCAAATCCCATACAGAAAATTGGCAATCTGTTATAGATTATGCCCGACAAACACCCTGGGAAACCATTACTAAAACCTGCGGTTTGTCCCGAGAAGAAATTGAAGCAACCGCCGCCCTTTTCGGAAATTTAGAGCGTGTGGTTTTCGCTTGGGCGATGGGCGTTACACAACAGGAAAACGGGGTAGATAATATTATCAGTATTGCCAATACCGCTTTAATGACGGGAAATGCTGGCAAAATCGGAGCCGGAACCATGCCAATCAGAGGTCATTCTAATGTACAGGGCTTCGGTTCTATGGGCGTTACGGTGAGATTACGTCAGGAAATCGCCGAGGCACTTGCTCAACTTTTAGGAAAGCCATTAAATATAACCGGCGGTTATGATACCAGGGCATTAATTGAAGCTGCCGAACGGGGAAAAATCAACACCCTTTTCTGTTTGGGAGGTAATCTTTATGGGGCCAATCCAGATTTAAATCAAGCCAAAAAAGCCTTAGCTCAAATTGATACGATTTTTTATGTAGCTACTAAGCCAAACTTAGGACATTTTCAGGGATTAGCCCGACAAAATACGGTAATTTTACCCGTCTTCGCTCGCTTTGAAAATCCTCACCCGACAACCACCGAATCGGGCAATAATTTTGTCCGTTTTAACGAGCGGGGAAGCAGTCATCTACAGGGTTCCGATATGGATATCATCTCGGAAGTAGAACTATTAACAAATATTGCCGTCAAGGTTTTAGGTACTGACCCGATTGATTGGTCGAGATTACACGATACCGCCTATATTCGTCAGTTAATCGCCAAAACGATTCCGGGTTATCAAAAGATCGGGCAATTAGATCAAACCCAAACAGAATTTACCATTAGCGGACGGATTTTTACCGAACCCCATTTTCCAACATCGACCGGAAAAGCGCAAATGTCTGTCACCTCTTTACCCACTTTAAAAGCACCGCAAAAGCAAGATTTCAATCAACCAGAAAATGCCCCCGGAATTGCCCTGATTCTCGGAACAGGACGCAGTTATGGACAACATAACACCGTTGTTTATCAAATGGGCGATAAATATCGGGGAATGCCTCACCGTCATTGTTTATTGATCAACGCCGAAGATGCCAAAAAAGCGGGCTTTCAAGAACATCAACGAGTCACCGTTCAAGGAGATGCCAGTAAATTAGAAAATATCGAAATTATCTTCGGTCTGATTCGCGAAGGTGTTGGCTTTATGTTCTATCCCGAAGCCAATGTTTTATTCAAAGCTAAAATCGATCCTCGCTGTGGGACTCCTGCTTATAAACGAGTTCCCGTCTGGGTTTTTTAGTTATCAACTCCTCTAATTTTCTTTTTTGAAAATAATGAAATAGAGTTAACCAATCCAACCAACAAATCGAGCAGAATGAAAAAGCTATGGTCGATTCGATCGCATTTCTGTTATGCTATTCTTACCATTATTAAAATAAGTGGCCATGGGAGAGTTTTTACTAACCGTATTAAGCATAGCCAGTTTATTTGCCGTCGGGATGGCTACCCCTAGCATTGCCGGTCCCACATCTGCAGCGACAAACTTGCAACTAGCTCAACGTCCTAACTGTAACAATCCCCAGACTCAAAGCGAAATGAACATTTGTGCCAGCATCGCTTATCAAAACGCCGATCGCAAGTTAAATCAAGTTTATCGACAACTACTGCCAAAACTGTCAGCTGCTCGCAAACAAAAATTAATTAGCGCCCAACAAGCTTGGATTAAGTTTAGAGACAGCAGTTGCGAATTTGAAAGAAGTGCGTTTGAGGGAGGCTCTATAGCTCCCATGATTTACAGTAATTGTTTGGCAGCTGTCACCGAGCAGCGTACCAAAGATTTGCGGAGACATCTAGAAGATAGCGATCTCTAAGTCAGAATCGCCGTTGATATTACCGATAATTCCTTAGACGTTGACTGCACAACAACTTAAGCGGGTGAGGGGAATCGAACCCCTATCATTAGCTTGGAAGGCTAGGGTTTTACCACTAAACTACACCCGCATTTTCTTAGCACTTTCGTTAGCATAACACGAATTGCCAATTTTTGCAAGTAGAGATTTTCAGCTTGTTAATCGCCCCTAGATGGTTATAAATTGCCTAAAAATCCCGATCGCTCCTTTTTATCCCCGATTTGGCTAAAAGTTTCTTCCACGCGATCGAGGTCTAGTTGGGAGAAATTATCGATCGCCCAGTTGGACACTCTCTGCATAAAATGGAAGGGATAGGTATGAGCGATTCCCACCACCTGCATTCCCGCTCTTTTGGCCGCTTCGCAACCAACAAAAGTATCTTCAATCACCAGACATTCCCAGGGTTGCAATTGCAGATTAAAATTCCAACGATTGAATCTTTCCACGGCCAGTAAATAACCATCCGGTTGAGGTTTACTGGTGCTAATCTCATCACCGGTGACAATGACACTAAAGTAATCCCCAAGGCCCGTCTGTTGCAGGATTGATTCCACTTCCGAGCGTATTGCTCCCGTCACCAAACCGATTTGTAGATCCCTGGCCTTAACCCGTTTTAAAAAAGAGTATATCTCCTCATAAATAGGAAGTTTCTCTAATTTTCCTAATCTTTCTCGGTATAAACTGGCTTTTTTGTTAATTAGCTTAGTCAGATACTCCTCGGTCACTTGACGACCGCGACGGGTGAGAACATTACGCAAACAGACGCGATCGCTTCTTCCCAGACATAACTCCGCAAATTCCGACCCTAGGGGCAGCAAATTTTCTCCGAGCAAGATTTCATTAATTAACTCTTGATGGATTGGTTCATCATTGATGATCACCCCATTAAAATCGAACAGAACAGCCTTTAACATCAATCTTAGACAGAAAAGCTAATAAATACTAAATATTCTTGATTATACTAAAGTTTTTCGTTGGAGCCTGGCGGGTTTTGTCCCTTACCCCATCTCAACAAACAATTTTAACCGGAAAATTGCCAAGGCCTTGACAAATTCCCAGATTTGTTCTATTATTTTGTTATAGTGGGAATCCGTGCTGCCCTGTAACCCCCCTATTTTGGGTTTGCTAAAAAAGTACGGGCGAAGCATTCGGATAGAAAATCTACGGTTTCAGTGATAGGTTATTGCCCGAATGCTTCGCCCCTACAGGACGCGGGCCGATGAAGACGCAAGGTTTTGAAGCACGATTCTCTCCTTGCACCTGTTTCCCAAGACAGACCCCCAAAACCCTTACCTTGCCCACATTTCACATTTATTAAGCAAGCCCCATTCTGGGCTGAGATATTAGCCAAAAAGATAGCAAAAGAATTTAGGCCATTGTTTCCGATACCCAACGACGGAATAATTCCACAGCAATCCGATAACGGGAGTCTTGGCATTCGATGACATGATGATTTTCAAGGGTTTTTAGGGCCCGGTCGAGAGTTGTGGCAGTTAGTCCGGTGCTGGACAGTAAATCTGCCCGGGTTAATCCTTGCAGATGGGGAGAAAGAACTATTAAAATCTCCCCTTGTCCGGCCGGCTCTTGTTTAGCCTGTTTCCAGACACCTGTAAAATAATAATTCCCCCTTTGGAAAAACTCAGCATCGATAGCTTTTTCCACATCTTCCACCTGAAAACGAATATCTTGGGGACGTTGCAACTCAAAGACCTGTTTATTATAAAAACGTACCAGATGAAAGCCGATCAGTTGTACTAGATAGGGTTGACCGTGGGTAAGTTGATAAATTTTGTCCAAAGCGGATGGGGTATAGTCTAGGGGAAAATCCTCGTCTTCCCCAACGGGATTAGCGAGGATAACGCGAGTAGATTCAGGAGAGAGGAAACTAACTGGAATCGGGTAAACACTGCCAAAAAAAGGATGAAAATAATCGGCAGTCATCTCCTCTAGGGTATGTAATCCGGCAAAAACAAAAGCTAGACGGGGACTACTCTGGACAAGGGAACGCAGATAGCCGAGGAAATTCCGGGGGAGGGTATTCGCTTCGATTAAATCCTCAATTATCTCGAACTCATCGAGGGCAATAATTAAACCGGTTTTAGCTCTTTCCGGCAGAATCTGGCGCATCAGACGGTCTAAATAACGATTAAAATACATTTCTGGATGTTGGGAGATTTTTTCCTCTTCCGGGGCATCAATTGCTAAAGTTTGGGCGATTTCCTCAGCCATAGTCAGGAGAACTTCGGCTAGGCTGGTTACTGTGGCCACGCGCTGTAAATTAATGTAGATAACCGAGACATTTGGTGGGAGATATGCCTCCAGATTGCGTAGAATCGAAGTTTTACCCATGCGACGATGACCATAGAGAACTACGGAGGATAGGTTATCTCCCGACCACATTGACTGAAGTTCCCGCAGGATATCCTCACGACCAACAAAGCGTTTACCGATCACCGGATCACCGATAGTGTAGGGATTAGTAATCTGTTGGGTAATAGTCACCGTTCCCACCGTTCCCGCGATGGATGTGCTAATTTCTGCCCATTTTTCGGCGATAGAAAGGATTAATTCTTTTTCTGCTTGGGGTAAATTGGCCGCCTGTTGGTCGTTTATATCCCTTAATTCCCCGATAATCCGATTAAGAGCGAGGGATCTGACCTGTTGAGAGTAACTTCTCTGGACTAAAGCCATTTCTGCGATAACTCGATTTAAACTGCTGATAGCTTGCCAAGTTTGCGGACGTAATGAAGGTTCTGCGGCAATGGGGGCAACCTTCAGGGAAGCGATACTATGGAGAGTTGCTGCCTGACTAAATCGGTGTAAAGTTTGGGCGAGGCTATACATTTCTTCCCCGTAGGCGAGGGAACGTACCACAGCAAAGGCTTTTTCGGCTTTTTCGGTGTCCTCTTGGCGAAGATACCAAAAACCGGCGGCGGCGGCGCGAGCAGGGGTATCGAGACGGATTTTGCTGTCAGGAAAAGAAAACAGTTTCGCGGACGCATATTTTAACAATTGCCAATCGGAGGGATTTTCTGCCAGACGGGAGACGCGATAGATAATTTCTGCCTCTGGGAATTGCGGTAAAACGCGATTAACAGCGGCAAGGACAGGAATAAACTGGCGGCTGTACCGAAAGTATTGATTGAGGTTATTAATAGCTGTTTCCCAGTCTTGCTGTAACCATTGTTGTAGAGTCGAGGTTAACCCCGGCAGCGGTAGAAGGGTAATACGGGGAAAAAGTCGCCCTTGGGGACCCGCCAAAAGCCCGATTAGCCAATTATCAGGACGGAAAAAGGCGAATATAAACCCCACGCCGGACCCCACGCCGGACCTCACGCCCAACACCACGCCCAACACCACGCCCAACCCCACGCCGGACCCCACGCCGGACCTCACGCCGTACACCACGCCGGACCCCACGCCCAACACCACGCCGGACACCACGCCTAACCCCACGCCGTACACCACGCCGGACCCCACGCCCAACACCACGCCGAACCCCACGCCGGACCCCACGCCGTACACCACGCCGAACACCACGCCGGACCCCACGCCCAACCCCACGCCGAACGCCACGCCCAACGCCACGCCCGACACCACGCCCCACACCACGCGCCCCCAATCAACAGAAAGTCCTAAATTTGCCGCTATGCTACAGATAATCAGAGGGGTAATTACAGTTAAGAGAAGACCCTGAATCCCTAGACGCAATTGTACGGGATGGTCGCGGAGAAATTGCATTCTATCGCGCCATGTTTTCTGTTCTGTTAATTTATCGCCGCCGCCTCTCGTTTCCACATACCAGCGCACTGCTTGGGGAAAATAAAACACCCAGTACAACAGCAAAAGATAATCAAAAGGATTCCATAAAGATAAATCGCGTTTGAGTTTAGGAGCGAGATTAATTCTGGGGACGGTGCTTTCCTTCATAATTTTTATCTCTAGCTATTTACCCGGTGATGGTTCATTAAGTAGTTAGGTGTTACTCAAGGTAGGATCAAACCCCCCTTATCAAGGGGGGCAGGGGGGATCAAAACCCCCTTATCAAGGTAGGATCAAACCCAAAATTAAATCAACTTATTATTTAGTTATAACCTAAGTTCGGGATACTGAGTTATTGACTTTGGTTTGATAAAGTTTAAAACAATTTTGCATCACCTCTCGCGGCTTTCCTTGACTTTGCCTAACAAGAGAACTTATTTCCTCCTCAGTAAAAGTCACTCTGGTTTGAATTAGACGATGACTAATAAACTCTTTAATTTTAGCTTCATCCCATAATTTAATCGAAAATTGTTGACAAATTCCCTCGAAAGGTGAATCACCTCCTTTGTTATCAGGAAATAAAACATCAAGGGAACGATTAGCCGCTACTACTAATCTTAAAGGTGGATCGGGACGATTGGCTAACTCTCTTAATTGACTTCTAAGCTGATAGCTGAAATATTTTTGATTCATATTATCTACCACATCCAATAATAACAGGATTTTATGTTTTTCTAATTCCCTAGTTAATCTAGTTCCTTTGAGCGGTTTATCGTAATCTGCAGCTATACCAATCTGATGACATAATTCATAATAAAAATCCTTATCTCCTGCTAATCCTTCTAAGTTTAGATATAAGGGTTGTCGATGACTAAGTAAATACTCCCTTGCTTGATGGTAAATTCCCCAAAGCAGGGTGGTTTTTCCCGTTCCCCTTTCCCCGATAATAGCAGCACTACTGCCGGAATTTAAAACCTCAAAAATATCTTTAATTTCTTGTTCCCGTCCAAAAATCTGCTGAATTTCTTTAATACCCCCAGAAGTGGGTTTAAAAGGATTATGGGCATTTTTTTGGGGTTGTAATTGCGGAAAATATTTAAAAATAGTCTGAACGGGAATCGCTCTTCCTCCTAAATCACTATACTCATCTCTGGTTTTATTCACCACTCCGCACACTTTCCCCGTGCGTAAATTTAACAGCGGTGAACCACTAAAACCGGGTTGTACTTGCCCTAATTTAAACTTGATTAGGGGGTTTTCATCCCCCGTTAAACCTATATACTCAAAGTCACTAGGATCACCGTTCGGATAATCGTTGGTATAGCCGAAAGTGTATAATTTATCTGTTGATTGTAAATCTTGATCAAAATCGACATATTTGTGATCTAAAGGCGAGTTTAATTGTAAAAGAGCCAGATCGATCCCGTCTAGATTCGGCAAGTCGATAATTTTGGCACTAGAAATTTTACCTTGCCAAATTATCTCGATAGTCTCGCGATTATCCCGCGCATCTTTCACCACATGAAGACAGGTCAAAATTAACCCTTGTCCCACAAAAAAGCCTGTTCCTGACCCATAGATTAACTTTAACCTGACAGTGTACGGGGGTAGAGATTCCGGGGTAAGCATTTAATCAATTTATCCTCCCCATTCCAGGGTAATTTTTAAATTTCCCTTTCCTTCACCTTCCACAATTAAAGCGGTTAGTTTACCAGATTTTACCCTGACTTCTACCCCAAATTCTACGGTAGCCTTTTTTGGTTTCACTTTATTGATCGTAGCAGCGATCGATTCAGTAACTGCCTCAATTGTATCAGCCACACTTTGGAAGTCAAATATTTGATCGGATACTTCCCGTTCACCACCGAAACTCCTCGCTTCCACTAACATGGTGACATTTTCTTTAACTTTAACTGAAATAATCTCAGATCTAGATTCTGGCATAAGGCTCCTCGAATGACCCGTTTATGGTTTTCTCGATTGGTTCTCGGACAAACTTATAGCGGAAGTAAAAAGGCTTATATATATTTCGGCACGGATTCCCATTATGATAAAAAGTATAAGTCAAATCGAGGGTTTTTGTCAAGTATTTTTTGCCATTAATCTATAGAATTTTCGGGTTGCTTACCGGTCATCGTCCTGAAAAAAATTAGGTTCTTCGGTTTGTCAAACAAGCATATATGCAGCGGTTAACCGAGACAGCACAAGAGCCTCTCTTATTCTTTGTGTGATCTCGCGTAGCGAGCGCGTTGCGACCAGTTTAACTTATATAGAACCGATCAATCTTTGTGTTCTTTGTGTCTTTGTGGTTCGTTCCAGTCGCTCGCTGGCCGGAATATATCTTATAAAATACATTTTACCCACCAAACCCAAGAGAGCCGACAGGAGACAAAAACGAGTTATTGAACAGAAAGAGGCGATGGGATGTTATTATTTAAAATCGATTCCCCGGAAGCAGCCGAATCGATCATCGGGCAGCATCCCCTGATTGAAAATGGCTGTGTGGAGTATGAACTGCACGAATGGCGAATAGTAGTGGAATAGGCTATTAAAGGAGTGAACCCTGTGCAAATATTCACAACAATCCCCGGTTTACGCACTTTTTTGGCTGATTATCGCCATGATCATAGTATTGCTCTCGTGCCAACCATGGGCGCTCTCCATAAAGGTCATGCTAGTCTAATTCGACGCGCAGTAACGGAAGCGGAGGTAACTGTGGTCAGTATTTTTGTCAATCCTCTACAATTTGGCCCTACAGAGGATTTTTCTCGCTATCCCCGCACCTTTGACAGCGATCGCCAGTTGTGTGAATCCTTGGGAGTTGATGCTATTTTTGCTCCTAGCGTGGAAACTTTAGGAATTGGTGATTCTGACAGCATAACCGCAGTTTTTCCCCCGATTTCTCTGACTAGCGGTTTATGTGGTGCTTTTCGTCCTGGACATTTTCAGGGAGTAGCCACAATTGTCACGCGGTTGTTTAATATTATTGCACCGACGACCGCCTATTTTGGTGAAAAGGATGCCCAACAGTTAGCGATTATCCGGCAATTAGTCAGGGATTTAAATTTAGCGATCGAGATTCGCGCTTGTGCGACAGTGAGAGAAACATCGGGATTAGCATTTAGTTCTCGCAATCAGTATCTATCGCCCACAGAAAGGGAAAAAGCGACAATTATCCCCCAAAGTTTGCAATTAGCTCTCGAAAGTTTTCGTTTAGGGGAAAGACAAAGGGAAAAACTACTAGCTATTGTCCAAAAAAATCTCGACAGAGTACCAGATTTTCGCCCTCAGTATCTGGATTTAGTTCATCCCCAGAGTTTACAACCGATCGAGCAGATCGAAACAAGGGGCTTATTAGCGATCGCTGGCTCGATCGGTCAAACCCGTTTAATTGATAATATTATCTTGTGTCAACGTCGGGCAGTTATCGCTATTGATGGGCCTGCTGGAGCGGGAAAATCCACAGTAACGCGCTTAGTAGCGGAAAAATTGGGGTTAACCTATCTCGATACCGGTGCGATGTATCGTGCGGTGACATGGTTAGTGGTGAATTCCAGTCTGGATTTGTCCGCAGAGGCGGCCATTGCCGAGTTATTATCTTTAGCGAAGATAGAAATAATTCCGGCCGATAGTCCCGAAAATGTGACTATAGTGAAGATTAATGGGCAGGATGTGACTTTAGAGATTCGCTCTCCCGCAATTACCGCGCAAGTGTCCCGAATTGCCGCTCAAAAAGCGGTGCGACAACAGTTAGTCACCCTGCAAAGACAACTGGGAATGTCGGGGGGAATAGTTGTGGAAGGTCGAGATATTGGTACTAATGTTTTCCCAGAAGCGGAATTAAAGATTTTCTTGACAGCAACACCCCAAGAAAGAGCGAGAAGGAGATTAAAAGACTTAGAAGCGCAGGGAAATGGTGTTATTAGTCTTGCAGAATTAATCCAAGAGATTGAAAAAAGGGATTATTTGGATAGTAATCGCTCCCTAGCACCCCTGCGAAAAGCTGCCGATGCGATCGAAGTTAATAGCGATCATCTCAGTATTACAGAAGTCACGGAAAAAATCATTGCTCTTTATCATCAAGGAGAAGAAAATCAATGGAGAAGCCTCTAGTTTTTTTAGATACTGATGTTTTGATTTCTTATCTACGAGGAGATCTTGCCAGTGTGCATTTATTTGATCGAGAAATACTCGATCGCGTTTGTCTTGCTATTAATGCGATCGTTTTACAAGAGTTATTATTTTTGGCAGAAGTTCGTAATCATCCTGAAATAGTCGATCGGATTCAAGAAAAGGTGACTATCTTGGATTTTGATTTAGTAAAACTTGATCAATATTGGCAAAATGCTAGAGATATTCGCAATATTTTGGTACACTCGAATGATGTTTTAATTTTAAGTAGTGCCGCTAATTGTGATTATTTAGTTACCTATGATCAAAAACTTAAAAAAGCCTCTAGTTATCTATATAACTCTAAACCGATGGTAGTAACAACTGAAGAATTATTAGAGGTTATCTATCAAGAAAATATAGTCTCTTCCAGCCTCTCTTGCCAAGGATATAAATCGTCAAATTTTCCCTTAACTCAGGTAATTTAGGGGGATAATTATGAAGTTAAATTACCTGACTTTCTCATCTATCTGTTTAACGGTAACTTCCTTGATAATTCTTAGCAGTCCAGCTATATCCTTAGCCGATCATAGATCACCAATAACTTTAGCTTCTCGGGATTTATCAAACCAGCAACAGGGAAAAAAAATTATTCTTAATGGTCGTTCTTTGCCCGTTTTTTGGCGACAGTGGACAACAGCAAATAGTACCAGAATCGCCATGGGTGATACGGGAGCAAGACAATTATTCGGCATGGATTTTCTTAGCACAAATGATCCAAAAAAGCAACCGATCAACTGGTTTAATTTACAAACTTTATCAGCTAATTTGATCAATTCCGATCGCTGGCTAGATGTCACGGATATTTTACTAAAAATGGGGGCAACAACCAGTATTAATGGCGATAGTTTAACTATTAACTTTGCTGCTCCTCAGATTGAAGATATTCAGCTAGAAAATTATGGAGCAGTACAAAGGATTATTATTCAACTTGATCGCCCGACCTTTTGGCAAGTTAGTCAGGCAAAAAATCAAGCAGTGATTACCCTAGAAGGAAATGCCCAGCAATCGCTTATCTCTAGGTTTCAACCCAAAACTGTTAGTAACAGTAACCAAAATAACGATGAAGATGATCTAGGCAACTCCAATAATAACTTAGCCACTCAGATCACTTCCTTAGAAAATAATGGGGTGATCAGTCGTTTAAAAGTTAACCTTCCCACTGCCTACGGATTACAGATCAGCAGTGTGGATAATCCTCCCAGAATTATCATTGATTCTCGTCCCGATGCTATGGATGAAAAGCGCATTGTTTGGCAACCCGGGTTAATCTGGAATCAAAAATATATCCAGTTAGATCAAGATTGGTTTCCCGTGACTTGGTTAGAAATCGATCCCAGAAATCCCCAGATAACTATTAAACCAATCACAGCTAATTCCACCTCAATGCGCGGCACTAATCCCCTGATCACGATTAATAGCGAAAGTAATGCGGTAGCGATGATTAATGGTGGCTTTTTTAATCGTAATAATCAGTTACCTTTGGGGGCAATTCGTGTGGATGGCAAATGGTTATCCGGACCTATTTTAAACCGAGGAGCGATCGCATGGGATAATCGTGGTAAAATCAGAATTGATCGCCTCAGTTTAGAGGAAACTCTCATTACTGCTACCGGACAACGTTTTCCCCTAACCCAGTTAAATAGTGCCTTTGTAGCAGCCGGCTGCAGTCGTTATACTCGTGATTGGGGAAATAATTATCATCCCCTCACCGAGCGCGAAACCGGGTTAGTCGTGCAAGGCGATCGCATAACGGAGAAATTAAATAATCTTTTGCCACAGGATAGTATAAACATACCAGAAAAAGGCTATTTAGTCATCTGCCGAAAGACAGATATTAATTTAAAGATTGGTGAGACAGTCAACCTCGATAGCGTCACCCTACCGGGAGATTTTGCTAATTATCCCCAGATTTTAGGCGCTGGTCCCCTATTATTGCAGAATGGGCGCTTAGTTTTAGATGGAAATGCCGAAAAATTTAGTCCTGCATTCCAAAATCAACAAGCTTCCCGCAGTGCGATCGCAGTTAGCCAAGAAGGAAAAATTTTGCTAGTTGCTATCCATAATCGCGTCGGGGGAAGGGGGGCAACTTTAGGCGAATTAGCCCGAATTTTGCTGTTAATGGCGGCAAAAGACGGTTTAAACCTAGATGGGGGTAGTTCCACTGGAATAACCTTAGGGGGTTATCTGCTCGATCGCTCTGCCGTTACCGCTGCAAAAGTCCATAATGGAATAGGAATATTTTTATCCCCGTCTCCTTGAAAGGTGTGAAAACAATGGATAATAGCGACTGGATTAAACAATTGCTGCTGATGGGTATTGGCACTACTTCCATGGTGGCAGAAAAAATCAAAGAAGTGAGCGACGAATTAGTCAAAGACGGTAAAATCAATTCCGATCAGGCTAAAAACTTTGTTGATGATCTGATGACACAGATGAAGTCTGAACAGGGGAGCTTCGAGAATAACTTAGAACGCTATATTCGCCAGATTTTGCAGGATTTAGGGGTTCCCCGACAATCGGAAATGGACGAACTGCGGGGAAGGATTGATCGATTAGAACGACAGGTGAGAGACTTAGAGAATAAACTCTGGCGTTAGGGAACTATGAAATCAATGCGCGAAATCTTGCTCAGTTTTGCTATTATTGCGGTTTGTGGCTTATTTTTAATCGCTGCTTCCCTCTTTGGTGGAGGGGAAAAAACCCATGCGATCGCCGCCGAAACCAATCCACCCCCTATCACTCAAAGTATTAATAAGGAAATCATCTCTATGGATTTAGATCAAGCAGTTACCACCGATTCGGGACTAAAATACATCGATATAGTGGAAGGAACCGGAGAAAGTCCCGAAAAAGGTCAAAAAGTGACTGTTCACTACACGGGAACCCTGACAGACGGCAAAAAATTCGATAGTTCCAAGGATCGCAATCAACCTTTTACCTTTACCATTGGAGTGGGTCAAGTGATCAAAGGATGGGATGAAGGAGTCGCATCGATGAAAGTCGGTGGGCAGCGTACCTTAATTATCCCCCCAGAATTAGGTTATGGTGCACGGGGTGCTGGTGGGGTGATTCCTCCCAACGCGACTTTACTTTTCGATGTGGAATTGTTGGGAGTCAAATAAATAGGTTTTTCCTCTGATTTTTCACCTCTACCCGCATCGATCCCGAATGCGGGTTTTTTGACAGATTACTGGAAGCTAAGGGCAAAATCAAGAGGATTTAGTAAATTCTAGACCGTTTTCGCTACCGTAACGCTCCATAAAACGCATAAAACGATCCCACTCTGCGGGAGAATTAAAAACAACCGTAGCTTCGATCGCCATGGGTTTACCGTTGATAAATTTGCCTTTTACTTCCCTGGTGACGATTTCTCCTTCCTCATCGATGAGATACATCCCGGTGATTTCCTCGGTTTGTTGATCTCCGAGGATAGTCGGTTGATCAAAACAAAATTTTGCCGATCCCTTCTCTCCCGTTTTCGTGCGACTTAAGCGGATATCGGGAACAACCGGTTCTTTTAACCCCCTGGAAAACTGAATTTCTGCCATTACTTTTCTTTATCCTTCTCATAAAATAGACATTTCTAGATCATCTCACACCAAGTCCCAAGTAAAAAGCAGATGGGACAGCATAAACTCAAAATATCAATACCAGTATCATTTTTCCTGATTCGTAGGCGGCCTATCCATTGGCAACATCTTTCTTAACATAAAATTTGACAAACAGACAAAAGTGTGCAATCTGACTCAAGTTGGTTCTCTGAGGGAACTAATTTGATGGAATGGTTTCGGGGTTGTCGTTGGTTGTTAATTTCCATGCCCTCTATAGTACATCCCCTGTCGGGGTTCTGGGTTTTGTCCCTTTTTAATAAAAACTTTTTATTGCGTGTGTTTTAGCTTACTTGTGTCCTTAAATACTTCCTTAGCTGCTTGAAATCACACCAGTCTTTCCATGAAGGCTGTAGCATCATAGTCAAAGTAAATCACATTTTTGCTATTGCTTACCGCTTCTCATCCACCCTGTGATGGGATTTGTCAAAGCTAATTGCAATAGTGTTTTTTTACTGCCAATAGTTTTTAAGTCTGTTAGCACGCTATGTCTAGTGTAAGTAAACAAGAACTTAAGCTAGAAACGCTTACCCTGGGCCAAAAACGTCCAAAAACGGCTTTCTAGGAGAAATTTTGGCTGTGAGTATAGTGAACCATCTCTGCCATTACTTTTAAAAGATGGTGTCACGTAGGAAATGCAGTTTACAGCCTTCTAATCCTTGCGGGTTAATCAAGTATTTTTGCTGCAAGAACAGAACTCATCTATCTGAGAAACGCTGTAACTTGAACAAATTATGAATAGATATGCAAACTATAACTTGAAAAAAATTGCCAGCTGCCTATCATGAAAAAACTGACCTATTCATTGCTCCCCCTGGGGATTGCTGTTGGACTTTGCCTAAATATTGCCCCTGCATCCGCTGGTTTGCTGGTACAACAACTCATTCCCAACGCTGCCCTTTCTATTGACGGTTTTGGAAGTACCACTAATAGTGGAGTTATTCAAGCCAATATACCAGCAGGTTCTACGATTCAGAGGGCTTATCTCTATGCCACTTCCGTCTGGGATTCAAGTCCAGTTTACGGAGTAACTTTTAATGGGAATACACTTTCCCTAGGTTCAGCAACTACTCTTGGTCCCAATAGCAACCCAGCTACTACCGTCCGTTGGGATGTCACCAGTATCATCGCTTCTTCTTTTACGGGAGGACTCCAAAACTTTAATATCGTTGAGAATGGACCGGTCCCAACTAACGATGGTGCCGCTCTTGTTGTTGCCTACAGTAATCCTTCTACCCAAGGTTTTACCTCAGTTATCTTAGACGGCGAACTTTCTACGACGGGAGACACAGTTCAATTTGATTTTGCTAGTCCTTACAGTGGGGGAGATTTTCTGGTTTCCCTTGCCGCTAGTTTTAGCAGACAGCCAGCCGCAGGGCAGCCGCAAACTACTATTATCGACGTAACTACTAACTCAACCAATAATCGAACTTTAACCACAAGTGCAGGGGGAGCGGATGACCGTACTACTGGTCAAAACTCAGCAAATGGAAATTTGATAACTGTGGGAGGAATAGGTGATAATCCTGCCAATGTCAACCCAAACGCTCAACCTACTGGCACTAATCCAGACGACGAATACTATAACCTTGCTCTTGGCAATAGCGCTAGTGCCACTCCTTTTATCCAGCCTGGAGATACTTTCCTGCGCTTAACAACAGTGAACCCAAGTAATGATGATAATATTTTCGGACTGTTTATCACCAGTGGATTTCAGATCAGTTCCGCTAATATCACTTCTACCTCCATCCCCGAACCATCGATAACACTGGGTATTTTCGGTATCGGTACTATCGGTGCCTTACTATCTCGTCGTGACAAAAAACGTAACAGAGAATGAGCCTGGCAATTTAAGGCTGTAAATTGCGGTAAAAAGCGATAAAATGCTCGATTATAGTTTTTTATTGTCTTTTTTACCGCAAAATCACATTTACCTAGTTACAGGTTTTGATCGTTCCCAAATAAATTTTAGGGTTCAAACCTCAATCACCCCTTCAGGACTCTCGGAGTGCAATCAGTGGCAAAATCAAGGCATGATCGATCACTGATAACCAATAACTGAGATGAGATGGTTTTATTAGAAGCAACGGTTCATTCTTCTCTACGCGCTTTTTTACGGGAACAAGGGCGCTTTTACTGGCCTCATCATCTCACTATGGGGCGACTGGTGGCTAGAGCTTTACGCCTAAAACGTTCCTCTCTCATACAAACTGGAACTACTCTCACCCGTTATTGTCTCAGTTATCTCACCCCGGCTCTTTTAGGTGATACACCAGTTCTAATTGTTGCCCCCGAGTCAGAACTAAACCTACTGTTAGAAGTGGAAATCCCCCGTCTGCAAACATGGTTACAAACTCAGCGAGATATCCTCAAAAGCGATCGCTTTCCCGCTAATTTTACCGGTTTACTCCTCACCACACCCCAACAATGGTTAGAGGATAAATTAGGCAATCTCGGTCATTTTCCCCAGAATATCGCCACTATAATCGATCGAGCCGAAGATTTAGAAACTTGTCTAGTAGATTATCTCACCGTCACCATTACTCCCGAACAATGGTCTGTTTTAGGGTCAGCATATCCCCAGCATAGAGAGTATATAGACTTAATTAAAGCACAACTTAGCCAAAGTATTCTTGGTCATCCAATTAATCCCTATAATTGCTATCTTATTGATGTCAAGGAAAAAGAATATATAATTGCTCTCCTGCAACGCTTGCATCAAGACTTAACCACTGACTCTGTTTGGCAACTTTTAGCGGCAAAAATCCCCGAGCTTAATTATCTCCTCTGGACATCAGTAGATCGAGAGCGAGAAGAATTTACCCTAAAAATCAGTCCTTTGGAGGTGGCTAGTTTTTTCAAACTGATTTGGCAGCAGCAACCCTTTGTTTTAATTGGCAGTTTTTTAGATAGCGAAAAATCCGCTAATTTATACCGTCAAAATCAGGGTATCGGAGATATTTTAACTTTAAAGTTTGCAGCCGATCGCGAAAGTGAATATATTCATTTATATCTACCCGATCGCATCAGCGCCCCCAACACCCCCGAATTTCAACCGATGTTATTAAAGCAAGTGCGGGAATTAGTTAGTGCTAATCATACCAGTGAACAACCGATAGTAATCCTGATTGAAGATGTTCCCCTCAAGGCACAAATTGCCACCCAAATTGCAGCCGATTACGGTTCGCGAGTGCAAGTGGAAAAAACTGAAATTAATAGTAATACTATTCTCGTTTGTGGTTGGCAATTCTGGCAAACCCATCAAGAAAACTTTCCGACTCCCAGTTTATTAATTATCGCAACTTTACCCTTACCCTCCCCCGAAAATCCTCTCGTTGCTGGCAAAATTGCTTACTACAAACGACAACATCTCGACTGGTTTCGTGCCTATCTTTTACCCACAGCAGTGAGGGAAATTCAGCAATCTGTTCAGTCTCTCCGGGAGTGTCAGGGTTGTGTGGCTGTTCTTGATAATCGTGTCAATGCTCGCAGTTATGGCCGACAAATTCTCTCCGCTTTAGAACCCTATGCTAAAGTTAATTATCTCGATCAACAATTTTTTCAAGATAAAGATTAAATCAGTTATCAGTTATCAGATGGGGTGCATCTCAATTTTCTAGAAATATCTATATTACATTTGGGCGCACGCGATGCGCCCCTACCATTGGTGCGATAATATTATTGTAGGGGCGAATTGCATTCGCCCTCTTTGAATAATTTCTGCTGCTCACCTATATGTGAGAGAAAGTCACCAATAGGAGATGCAGCCTATCAGATGTCAGGTTTCAGTTTACTGTTCACTGATAAAATCTCCCCCAGAGCCATATTTCCAACTATCCAAATAACGATGATAAAGATATTTTTGCCTGTCGGGTAACTTTTCTAAAACAGGTTTTAAGGTGGTTGCTAAGGGATATAAACCACTATACAAAGCTAAATTAAAATAATGTCCCGTCCAATCGATAAAAGGACTGATACCCACTTGTGGAATCATTGGTAAAACTAATTGAGGATTAACCAACGGCAAAGTTTTCGAGAGGGAAGAAAACTGCACCACATCCTGTAAAAACGGTTTTAATACCTCATCTCCCAACTTATCCATTACCCGAAAAACTCCACTCATTAAGTCATTAATTTGATTGGGATTAGGGTTAGCAGACATCGGGACACTCATAGTTTTTTGAAATAGCCACGTTACCGATATATTTGGTTGATAGGGTTGTAAAAGTGCTAAATCTTCTCGGTTTAAAGCATCAATTTGTAAAGCTTCCTCGATGGCGAAAGTTAGCCTTTTTAAATGCCTAACCATTGCCCCAAAACCACCAAAACTTACCGGAGATTGACTACCGCTACTATCTCCCACTGCCAGAATTCTTGACCAAGGCATTTTTAAAGGACTTTGACGATAGGCTGGGAAAAAACCCGCTAGAAAACGCTGAAACTTTACTGCTTCTAAATCCACCTTTTGATACTCCGGCAGTAATCTTAAATACTCCTCCATCAAAAATTCTAAACTAAAGCGATCGGGATGGGTATCAAGATAGGTAAATAAATAAGTTGTCCGACCATCCCTAGCGGGAAATGCTTCCCAAAAGTATTGACATTGGTGCAAGATTGGGGTAAAAGAATAAATCAAATCACCAGTTTCATTACTGGGAAAACCCTGACCGCAACTACCCACCACTAAACAAACTCCATCGGGTTTTTCTCCTTTTCTTGCCTGTTTTGCAATTGGCGAAAAATGACCCATGGCATCGATTAATAAACGGGTTTTTAAAGTCATTTCTCCCGTTTTAACCATTACTCCATCGGGATGAATAATCCCCCCGCTAAACCCCGAATTTTCTAGTAACTTTCCTCCCGCTTGCAAAAACTTAGTTTTTAAAGTCTCTAGCAAATAAACTGGATCAACACCAATATTTAAAATATCTCTAACCCAAAGCTCATAACCTTGATAAAATCCCACCCTCCCAGGATTATATTCTGTCGCTATTGCTTGATTTAATTCAGCTTCGGTCAATAAATCTAACTCTAAAAAACTGCTTAGTTCTAAACGGGAAATATTCCACTCCTGCTCACGACCGCGCAGAATGCCTCTTTCTAATAATGCCACACGCCAGCCCCTAGTTTGTAAAGCAGCCCCGATAAAAATTCCCAAAGTTCCCCCCGCAATCACTAGATCAAAATCCGTCTCTCCTAAAGATTCTTGACTTTGATTAATTACCGTAGGAATAACTGGATTTTCTAAACGCAAAGCTTGCCAAGCTCGATCACTGGCTCGCAATTGTTGTAAACTCTGAGAAGATACTCGATCGAGTAAAGATGCAACTAAAGACATAATCTTATATCAGTTGTCAGTTATCAGTTATCAGTTATCAGTTATCAGTTATCAGTTATCAGTGATTAGTGATTAGTGATTAGTGATTAGTTATCAGTTCACTGTTTACTGATCACTGTTTACTGAACAATGAAAAAATCTACCTTCTAGCCGTTTCTTAACAGTAGAGACTTGCCACCTCACCATTAAGATCACTGCTCTATCCAGAGGAGAAAACTACTTAGATTGGAAAAACTTTTTTCCTTCTTCAATGAGTTTATTAATATCCTTGAGAGAAACTCCAAAAATCGCCAAAACTCCCGCAAAGACTAATAAAAAACCGATAAAACTATTCCGATCATAGAGAAACAAACCCACCAAAACGATAAAATAGGGAGAGAGAATTTTACTAATATTTTCAACTACAGTAACCACCTCTGGAGTAGGAGTCTCAACAAGATTAATATCAGCTTTATCCTGATCCGGTTCGAGATTTTGCTTAATCGAAAACATCACCTCCTGTAGGTCTTTTACCTCCGGTGGGTTCGGTTCCTTCGCTGGTTTGCCAAACATTGTTAAATCCCTCGCCAGTTTATCTATACCCTCTATGGTAGCCAAAAAAAGGGCAAGCCGGAAAAGCGCGAGCAAGTCGAGAAATTCTCAGGGCAATTTTCCTTAACAACCCCCTCGGCCTCGGCTGCTATAATCAGAGGAACAACTCCCAAGTTCGTTAACGGTACAAAAAAACTATGAATACCAGTCCAGATCGTGTGATTATCTTCGATACCACCCTTCGAGATGGGGAACAGTCCCCGGGTGCCGCTTTAAATGTGGATGAGAAGCTAACCATAGCGCGCGCACTGGCACGACTGGGAGTTGATGTCATTGAAGCAGGTTTTCCCCACGCTAGTCCGGGGGACTTTGAAGCTGTGCAGAAAATTGCCGGCAGCGTCGGCAGTGAAGCTGATAGCCCGATTATTTGCGGATTAGCCCGCACTACCCAAAAAGATATCAAATCAGCAGCCGATGCGCTCAGACCCGCCGCCAAGCCCAGAATTCACACCTTCCTAGCCACATCTGATATCCACCTCCAATACAAACTTAAGAAGACTCGTCAGGAAGTTCTTGAGATTGTGCCAGAAATGGTGGCCTATGCCAAATCCTTCCTTAATGATGTGGAATTTTCCCCCGAAGATGCCGGCCGCAGCGATCCGGAATTTCTCTATCAAGTCCTCGAAAGAGCGATCGCCGCAGGAGCTACCACCGTTAATATTCCCGATACCGTCGGTTACACTACCCCCAGCGAATTTGGGGCTTTAATCCGTGGTATTAAGGAAAATGTCCCCAATATCGACCAAGCGATTATCTCCGTCCATGGTCACGATGATTTAGGGTTAGCGGTGGCTAATTTCCTCGAAGCGGTTAAAAATGGCGCTCGACAGTTGGAATGTACTATTAACGGTATCGGTGAGCGTGCTGGTAATGCTTCCCTAGAAGAATTGGTGATGGCCCTTCATGTGCGGCGCTCCTATTTTAATCCTTTCCTCGGTCGTCCCCCAGAATCCACGGAACCTTTAACCAAGATCAACACCAAGGAAATCTATCGCACTTCTCGCCTAGTTTCTAATCTTACCGGCATGATCGTGCAACCGAATAAGGCGATCGTCGGTGCTAACGCTTTCGCACACGAGTCCGGAATCCATCAGGACGGAGTGTTAAAACATAAACTCACCTATGAGATTATGGATGCAGAATCGATCGGTTTGACTAATAATCAGATCGTTCTCGGTAAACTCTCCGGCCGCAACGCTTTTCGCTCTCGGTTACAGGAATTGGGTTTTGAGCTTTCGGAAACGGAACTTAATAACGCTTTTATCCAGTTTAAAGAAATGGCCGATCGCAAAAAGGAAATCACCGATCGCGATCTAGAAGCGATTGTTAACGATGAAATCGACACGGTTCCCGATCACTTCCGCCTTGAGTTAGTACAAGTGTCCTGTGGCAATAACGCCAGACCCACGGCCACGGTAACGATTCGCACTCCCGACGGTAGCGAGTTATCCGATGCGGCCATTGGTACAGGTCCCGTGGATGCTCTCTGCAAAGCGATCGATCGAGTGGTGCAGATTCCTAACGAATTAATCTCTTTCTCGGTGCGAGAAGTAACCGAGGGAATCGATGCTTTAGGAGAAGTGACCATCCGTCTCCGTTACGCAGGACGCACCTATTCTGCTCGCGCGGCCGATACCGATATTATTGTCGCCTCCGCTCGTGCCTACGTCAGCGCCTTAAACCGTCTCCACGTCGCACTGCAGCAGAAGGAAAAAACCCCAGAAATGCTACAAGTCTAGATAGGGTGTTGGGGTGTTAGGGTGTTAGGGTTTTAGGGTTTTAGGGTTTTAGTTGAAATTTCCTCACACCCCACTTCCCCACTTCCCCACTTCCCCACTTCCCCACTTCCCCACTTCCCCACTTCCCCACTTCCCCACTTCCCCACTTCCCCACTTCCCCACTTCCCCAATTCATAATTGATAATTCATAATTCCCACGTCGCTGTTGGAGAAAATCTTAAATTTGTCTCGCAAATTTCTAAAATGTTGCTAAGTTAATATTATGAGCTTGCGCTCTAACAATTTTAATACAAGTGTATTAAAATTGGATTCGCGTAAAAGCAATGAGGGATGAAATTTATCCGCAAGAATCCGATCAAATTCAATACAATGGCTAAGGACTAGAAAGAATTAGCCAAGGCATCTAGGGATGCTGTTCCCCTTGCTTAGTGGCAACAGTTAACCCGTGCGATAATTCCTTTGATCGTTAGCTATCTGGTCAACACCGCAGACAAACCGGCGATCGGATTCCAGTCCTCCAGCCATTTATCCAATTTTTGCAGGAGCCAGATTATGAGTTGACCGAGCTAAAACAGCATTCCGTGTCGCTAAAATCGCATCGACACAAGGAAATTTAAGCAAAAATCTTCTCCCATTTGTTGTAATTAAAGCTACAATCGGAAAAGTCTTTCCCCGTCTCGGATTTGAGACACAAATTTGTTCAGTATCACCTAGATTGAGATTCGATCTTCTAGTTTTGCACAGAAGGAGCAAGAGGAAAACGGCATGATGCAGGCCCACGATGTACTAACCCTTACCGAGCCGCCATTGGATTTAGATTTGATTGACCTAGACGAAGACTTCGATGATGAGGATATCGAGTTAGAGCTAGAAGAAACCAGCGATAGCAACGATGGCAAAAAAACCCGCCGCCTTGCCAGCGCTCGGCGTCGCGACGCCGCTAGAAAAAAACCCTATACAGAAGATTCGATTCGGATTTATCTGCAAGAAATCGGCAGGATTCGGTTATTGAGAGCGGAGGAGGAGATCGAATTAGCGAGAAAAATCGCCGATCTCCTGAAATTAGAACGCATTCGCGAAGATTTTTGCCTCTATAGCGATGCTGAATGGGGAAAACAGGTTTTCTTGTTCGAGCGCATCGAGAAAATTATCGTTGAAAAATCGGAAAAAGAACCGAAATTATCGGATATTAAGGCTTATTTAGGTAAGACGGAGCTAACGGATCCCCTGCTGGAAGAATGGCTGGCCAAATCAAAGGAATACTTATCGGCCTTTAAGCGTCGTTTGTACCATGGTCGTCGCGCTAAGGAGAAAATGGTACAATCGAACCTGCGTTTAGTGGTTTCGATCGCCAAGAAATACATGAATCGCGGTCTTTCCTTCCAAGATTTAATTCAAGAAGGTTCCCTCGGTTTGATCCGCGCCGCCGAAAAATTCGACCACGAAAAGGGTTATAAATTCTCCACCTATGCCACTTGGTGGATTCGTCAAGCCATCACCCGCGCGATCGCCGATCAATCCCGCACCATTCGTCTTCCCGTCCACCTCTACGAAACCATCTCCCGGATCAAAAAAACCACCAAGATTCTTTCTCAGGAAATGCGTCGCAAACCCACCGAGGAAGAAATCGCCACCAAGATGGAGATGACCATCGAGAAACTGCGTTTTATTGCCAAATCTGCCCAATTACCGATTTCTCTAGAGACTCCCATCGGTAAAGAAGAAGATTCCCGTTTAGGAGACTTTATCGAAGCGGATGGGGAAACCCCAGAAGATGAAGTTTCTAAAAATTTATTACGCGAGGATTTAGAAAATGTCCTCGATACCCTTAGTCCTCGCGAACGCGATGTGCTGCGGCTGCGCTACGGTTTAGATGACGGCCGGATGAAAACACTCGAAGAAATCGGCCAGATTTTCAACGTCACTCGCGAGCGCATTCGTCAAATAGAAGCCAAGGCCCTGCGGAAACTGCGTCACCCTAACCGTAATAGTATCCTCAAAGAGTACATTCGTTAACTTCCCGCCCTTAAAAACTCGAAACTGAGTCTCATCGAGGCTCAGTTTTGTTGTAATCTGCACTACCTTGATCGAATTGATCATTATACTAAATCCGTTGAGCAGAGGCCACTTATAAGGAGAGGCAAAAGGCAAAGGGGGAATAAATAATCAGTTTTTAATAACCGAATTTACTATTAATCATCAAGATTCTCAGAGAAGGACAGCGGGGGGAGGTGGCAAATGGGGAGAAAAAGTCTGACGACTGAGGACGATGACTGATAACTGAGTGACTAAAGTTGAGAATTCCCTTAAGATAAAGTAAATAAGTGTAAAGAAACTGAAAGTTAGCCTACACCCTTACTTAAAAAATTCTCATTGTCTGCAAGTGCTATGCTCAATCGTTTTTGCCGAGGAATCTCGATCGCTCTTGTCATTGGTGTCATTAGCTGTCTGGGTTGGATTATCTGCCCAAATCAAGCTCTAGCGGTAAATAATCCCGAATTACTGCCCAATCAAGCCACTCCGATCGTTGATTTAGCCAATTATCTACCCGCAAAACAGGAAGAGGCATTAATCCGAGATATCGAGACATTTCAGGGGGAAACTGGCTGGAAAATGCGAGTTTTAACCCAATATGACCGCAGCCCTGGCCGAGCAGTGATTAATTTCTGGGGATTGGATGATAAAAGTATTCTCCTAGTGGCCGATGGTCGCGGCGGTAATCTACTATCTTTTAGTATTGGTGATGCCGTCTATGAATTTTTACCCCGCACTTTTTGGATCGAATTACAGGCCCGTTTCGGTAATATGTATTTTGTCCGGGAAAATGGCGAAAATAACGCGATCGTACAATCTTTGGATACGGTAAAAGGCTGTTTAGTTAAAGGTGGTTGTGCGGTAGTCCCCGGTTTACCGAGGGAACAGTGGATTTTAACTTTAATTACGTCAATTGTCGGCGGTTTAGTCTTCGGTTTTGCCGGTATTCCCCGCAAAGAAGGACAGGTTTTCGCTTGGCAATGGGTTTTAATTGTCTCTCCCCTCTGGTTTATTCTCTTTGTTGCTTTTGGCATCGGACCGGTGGTTACTCGCACCAGTGAATTACTGCCCCTTTTCCGCAATTTAATCGGTTTTGCCCTTGGAATTTTAGTCGCCTATCTTTCCCCTCGTTTTAATTCCCTCAACGCCTCAAAAACCTAAAAATTAGCGGCTTTTCAGGGATCAGTGATCAGTAATCAGTGAAAAGAAAGTAGCGAAGTTTTTACCTATAACTGATAGCTGAGGGCAGCCCCTCATGGTTCGATCGATCTAGCTCTGTTACAATTAGAAACATTGTGGAGTGAGTGAGATAACGTTTATGTGGGTCAATACTCAAAGTGAGATTATTAGTAAGGTTTTGCCGCCAGCAGTACGTCTGTTCTTAAGAACGCAAGTAGAACAGATAGAAGATTTAGAAATGCAGCTGCAAGGTCATGATCGGCAAATTTTGCGCGGTTATATTCCCGGGGTATTTTTAGCCGTAGGAAAGGCGATTTATCAGGGTTTACATCTGGGTAAAGCGCAATTAAGAGGGGAAAATATTCGTCTTAATATCGGGCAGGTTTTGCGAGGGAAACCCCTAAAAATTTTGGAACCTATTCGGGTTAGCGGTGAAGTGGAAATTAACGAGCAGGATTTAAATAATTCGATCGCCTCGACTATTTTAATTAATGCTTTTGCCGATTTACTAATTTTTTCCCTAGAAAATAACGGAGTTGTTAACGCCAGAGAAATTATCTCACAACAGCAGTTTAACTGGAAAAATGTTCTCCTAAATCAGGGTTATTTCTCTCTTCTCGGCCACAGAGAAACAGGTGCAGAAGTAATTTTTAGCGCTGATATTACCCTAGAAGATGACCGCACTTTAGGGATTAATCCCCGACAATGGCAAGGTTTAGCCCCAGATTTATCTATTGATTTGCAACCTTTTACTGTCGATTTAGGCAAAGATGTGGAGATTAAATCTTTTATTCTTGACGATCAAACTCTTTTCTGTCAGGGAAGTTTTTTGATTTTACCTTAACAATAAACGGGATAATTCCGGTGGGTTAACTTAGTTTAACCCACCTAATTATTACGCCGGATTCTGTGCAATTAAAATAATTGTTTGTATTAGTCCAACTAGAAGACCGAGAATACCACCAAGATTAACAATTCCCTGTAATTCTTGTTTAACAATTCCTTGAATAGCATTTTCCAGATCAGCAGGGGAAGTGGCATTCACCCGATCGCGGATTACCTGATCGATGTTGAGAATTGGGATCATTTGGGCGACTAATTTCTCTAAATCTTCCTCTAGATAACGCTCTAAAATTAACGCTAACTCTTGACTAATTACCCCTAATGATGTAGTCATTGACCCCGAAGATTGCAGACGGTTAATAATTAAATTAGCGATTTGATCCCAGTCGATCGTTTGTCCAAAATCTTGCAGAAATTGTTCGCCACTTTCTTGAATATAAATTCGCACCGTGTCTCTAGTGGTTTTACGCAATTGTCTGACGGTGGAGATAGGTAAATTTTGTAAAGAGATACTTTGTAACCAGTTTTTCAGACGATTACGCATCTCTAAAGATAGTAATAATTCTTTGATTCTGGTATTAGCTAAATCCTTTTCATCAAGGCAAAAAGTGCGTAAGCGAGCCAGGGCATTGCGTAAACCGAATAAATTGGCTACTACCCAATAGGTTCCACTGGTTTTTTCCCGAAATCCTTCATCGATAACTTGAATATTGCGATCGGTTAAAAAATCGATTAAAGCTAGACGGATAACATCAGCAGGTAAGACGGTTTCTAATAGCCAATCGGAGAATTGTCGCGCCTGTTGTTCACTGAGAGAAAATTCTAAGACTAGGCGATCAAAAATTTGATTGATCTGTTTTTCTAAAAAGTCCTGTCGTCGGGCTAAAACTTTGAGTAATTTCGCTAAAGATTCCCCGAATAAATCGTGAAGAATCGCCGCCAAAATCTCGGCGGTTTTTGCTTGCCGATCGCCTTTGATTTGTTTTAAAGCTAATTGTAACAGCCAGAGTATCGCCCCCTGTACCCTTTCCGTGTCGAGGAGTCGTTTAGCCAGTTTTTGTAGTTCCGCGGGGGTTAACAGGGAACCCATGATCGTATCCGATACCCGGACAGCTAATCGATCTTGATTGCGAGGAATTAGTCCCGGTGTGAAGGGAAGAGGATGCTTACCGATATAAATCGCCTTGTAGGGACGAAATAGCATTTTTATGGCTACATCGTTGGTAAAATAGCCAATAATTGCCCCCGCGATCGGCGGTAATATCCATGTCCAAAGAGTAGGGAGATTCAATTTAGCAGCTAAAAATAAACAGAAATGTCAGTAGGTTATTTCTTCAAGACTAACACTCCCATCAGTCCTGCTAGGAGTGGATAGTGAACAGCGCTGGAAAATCCCGACTGATAGCCTAATTTTACCTGTTCTCGGCCCTGGGGAAAGCGATCGATACTGGGACTAATATAAGCGTACTGGTCAGTGAGACCATAACGCTCGGCAGCGGGAACGACGATATGATCGAGATACCAGTTTTGGAATAATTTGGCGATGGTTTCGGTGGGTTGATGGAAGTCCAGAATCGCCGCTTTAGCGCCCGGTTTCAAGACTCGGTATAATTCCCCCAGACATTGGGCAATATCGACCACATTGCGTAATCCATAGCCAATAGTGGCACAATCAAAGCTAGAATCGGCAAAGGGTAAATTGAGGGCATCCCCTTCCATCCAGTTAATATTAGTGGAGCTAAAACGTTGACGGGCGATTTTTAATTGTTGTGGGGAAAAATCTAGTCCGATCACTTGGCCGGTTTTACCCACTTGTTTTGACAATAGGTTAGTTAGGTCGCCGCTACCACAACAGATATCGAGGGCAAAATCCCCTTTTTCGGGTTGACACCACTTGACTGTCATTAATTTCCAGACGCGGTGTAATCCTAAACTTAATTCTTGATTAAGTCGGTCATATTTGGGAGCGATCTGATCAAAAATTGCTTGTATTTCTGTGGAGTTAGGTGAGGATTGATTGGACATTTCGATAATATAGCACCAGAGAAAATCCCAGATGAAGTTACACCATTCTATCCTATCTCCGCTCACGGGGATAAGCTGTTGACCATCTATCGGAGAACTTCTGGCTGCAGTTCGATCGAGAGGCCTTCCTGGGCGAGAATAGTTGCAGGGAAAATCTTTCTTGCCTCTTCCCCAATGCGATCGAGAAAATCGTCATTATGGGCGGGATTGTGATGAAATAAAACTAACTGCTTAACTTGCGCTGCCCTAGCGATTTTAACTGCTTGCTGCCAAGTGGAATGACCCCAACCCACCTTAGAATACTTAGGATCGTTGTATTCCTCATCGGTGTAGGTAGCATCAATAATCATCACATCCGCTTGCCGAGCTAAAGCCAAAACGTTATCATCAAGGCGATCGGGAAAATGTTCAGTATCGGTGATATAAGCTGCCGATAAACCCTGCCAATTTACCCGATAACCCACCGCTTCCCCTGGATGATTTAAAGGACGAGTTTCGACGGTGACATCCCCACAGTGGACGGTTTCGCCCATTTCTAGATTATAAAATTCTAAATCGGCCTCCATAATCTGCAAAGACACAGGAAAATTAGGATGTGACATCTGATCGTCTAATCTTTGCTTTAAGGTTGCCCCGTTGGGGGAAGGAACCGCGTAGATATTAAAAGTATTGCCCCTGATAAAAGCGGGGATAAAAAAAGGAAAACCCTGAATATGATCCCAATGGGAGTGACTGAAAAATAAATGGGCTTTCGCTGGACTTTCTGCCATCAAGGACTGTCCTAGGATGCGTAACCCTGTACCACCGTCAAAAATTAATCTTTCTCCACCGACTTGCATCTCCACACAGGAAGTATTACCACCATAACGAACGGTTTCCGAACCTGGACAGGGAATACTCCCCCGTACTCCCCAAAATTTGATCTGGAAGCAGTTGTAGGGCATATCAGAAGTTCCTCTACTGGTGCTAATGGGCTAATAGATCAGATTAGCACTCTTCCAAAATCGAGGCAGTGACTTCATCCCGAAGATAACGATCTATGATTAAGGGGTGAGGATCGTCACTTTTGCAAGAGCCAAGGTATGGATTTACAGAAATTCTTAGAAAAACTGCCCCAACAGTATCAGGATTGGGGATCGCCTCTAATGTCGCCTATTTCCGAGCAATTAACCCTTTTAAGCGAAAAAACCGCCTCCTATCCTGATCGCAATCTCTTTCCCCTGCTCAATCTAGCCGTTGACTGTCTGCAACCGGACGAGGTTTACTGTCAAATTGGTTGTTTTCGTCGCAGTAGTTTAGTCGCCGCTTTTTGCAATAATAGCGATCGCTTCGGTTATGGCGTAGAAGCTTTTTTTAAATACGATCCATCGGGAGAAAAACTAACTATATTATCTGAGGATTTGGAGGATTTTCAACTATCAGAACAGATATTTTTAAGCGATCAAGAAACGGAAAACTTTTTCGATGATCTGGAAGAATTAAACAGTGAAGAAAAGCTGGGAGTTTATTACTACGATGCTGCCGAAGACTATCGCTCTCTCTTGATCTCCTTACTTTTAGCCAAAAAGTTTTGGTCTGATTCCGCTTTAATTATCATCAATAAATGTCAGCATCCTGCGCTCCAACAGGCCATAAAAGATTTTACTAAAATCCATCCCCAAGCTCAGATAATTTTAGATTATCAAGTCGCTGATCACGGTTTGCTTGGTTTCAAAAATATTTGTTTATTAGCGTGGAATGCTCCCCCAGGTATAACAGCGCTAAAATCCCCGAAAAAACTGGTTTTAAATGTGGGTTGTGGTCCCTATAATCCCGAAGCTCTACCCCAACTATTCCGCGATGGCAATTGGCAAGAAATTCGCCTCGATATTAATACCGCTGTTAACCCCGATATTTTAGGAACGATTACCGATTTAAGTGCCGTTCCCGATAACTGCGTCGATGGGGTTTTTTCTAGTCATAATCTAGAACATATTTATCATTACGAAGTTCCCATCGCACTGGAGGAATTTAAACGCATTCTTAAACCCGAAGGCTTTTTGATGATCGTAGTTCCCGATATGCAAACTGCCGCCGAATTTGTCGCTAGAGGCGATATGGAAAATGAACCTTTATATATTTCTCCCGGTGGTCCGGTGCGAGCTTTATGGATGTTTTACGGTATGGGAACAGAAGTTCCCGGAATGCCCTATATGGCTCATAAAACTGGTTTTACCTCCCAAAATCTCAACCAGAAATTACAAGAGGCAAATTTTGCCAGGGTCGAGGTAATTCGCACGGAATTTGAGTTAGTTGCTTTTGGGTATAAATCAGAGATTGGGGATAGGGAAATGGGGGGATAGGGAAATGGGGAAATGGGGAAATGGGGAAATGGGGGGATAGGGAAATGGGGGGATAGGGAAATGGGGAAATTTTAACTAATCCCTCAAAACTCCAAAACCCTAAAACCCCAAAACCCTAAAACCCAACACACAACACTCATGTTTACTTCACGGAAGCAGAGGAAAGATTAGCAAAAATTGCCCGCACTTGTGGGGAAATTCTTTCCCTTTGATTGATTAAATAAATACTAACGAGGGTTAAAGATACCCCCACCCATTGCAATACACTTAACATCTCACCGAGGAATAAATTCCCGAAACTGAGGGCAAAAACCGGAGTTAAAAAAGTTAAAGAACTTAAACTGGTTAAATTGCCCTTGGCGGCTAAATAAAAGAATACTCCGTATGCGATCGCACTCCCAAAAACCGTGGCATAACTTAAAGCTAACCAACCATTGAAATCTATATTTTGCCATTGATGGGATTCGGTGAAACCTGAAGCTAAAAATAGCGGCAATCCTCCTAAAATCATGTGCCATCCTGTAGCGCTGACGGGATCCGCATGACGACAGACAAACCGGATTAACACTGTTCCCACCGCCATGGATAGGGAAGCCAAAAGCATGAGCATTTCGCCGCTATTTAGTAATTCCTGCCAGCTAAATTCAATATTTAACGCTTTTTGTCCAAAAAAGTCATAAAACCATTGATCGGGCAAGCCAATTAAACTAATTCCCCCAATCCCTAAACCCAATCCCAACCATCCCCAGACACCGATAACTTCTTTAAATAGCCAACTGGACATTAAAGCCACCGCTAAGGGTTGCGAGTCAATAATTACCGATCCTAACCCTGCCCCGGTGCGATTTAATCCCAATGCCAGAAAACTTTGAAAAAGAGTGCCATCCATGAGAGCAAAAAGGGCAATCCATAGCCATGCTTGCAGGGTTTTGGGCTGAGGACGACCTAAAAACCAAGCTACCATTAAAACTAATATTCCGGCGGGTACAAGGCGAATTGCCGCCATAAATAGGGGGGTGGTGTGGGGGATAACACCTTTCATCGCTACCATCGCTGTTCCCCAGAGAAAAAACGGTGAGATAAGTAAGAGGGGCGAGGATTTCTTTAAATCTAAGTTTTCCATAGGTAGCGATCGAGTTTTGTAGATAACAAATTTCCCTAATTGTATAGTAGAGACTGGGGATCGGCTCTTAATTCTCTTGACTTTCTTCTAACTGATTTTCCTCTAAATCTGTTATTGGTTTTTCTTCACTCGATCCGATCCAGATCGCAATCATTCCAGCAATAGGAATGGACAGAAAAATCCCTAATAATCCCGCAATTCTTTCGCCGATAAAGAGAGATAAAAACAAAATTACTGGGTTTAATTCTAGGGCATTGCCCATAACTTTAGGGCGAATAATATTATCTTGAATTTGTACCAAGACAACACAGACAATAAAAGCTTTAACGGCAATTGTTAGTCCTTGGGAGGTAAAAGTCAAGATAGTTACCAACAAAATGCCCAGGGTTGCCCCGATACCCGGGATAGCATCGATAACACCAAGAACACCCGCCAAAACTAGCCCATATTGAATTCCCAATAGGGAAAAACTTAAGAAACTCGTCACCGATAAAAAGAGCATTAATAACAGTTGTCCGCGAATAAATCCCAGAAAACTTTGTCGAAAAGACGTGGCAAAACGCTCCCGGTATGCTAGGGGGAGAAGTTGCAAAAAACCTCGCCAAAGTTTATCACCGTCTATAAGCATATAAACACTGATTACCGCCCCGAAAACGCCAGTAAAGACACTGGAAAAAACTCCCTGTACGACCGATAAACCCGTGGCTAAACCAGTTTGTAGAGTTCCCACCACTTTATTCCAATCTAATCGATCGAGAAAGTCTTTAAAGGGTAAAAAATCTTGTTGACCCAGGGCATCGGTAAGATTGAATAGTAGTCCTTTCCCCTGACTAACTGCTTCTAATCCTATGCCTGTGACTAATCTAAATAGGAGGATAAAAGCTACTATGGTGGTAATAGCAATGGCTAGTCCTCTCGGTAGATAACGAGATAACCAAACCACGGGATAATTTAATAGAGCAGCCAGGATCGCTGAACCAGTAAAAATAGCGATCGTCCCGTAGAAAAAGTTAATTAAGACAATCAGACTCCAGCCACAGCCAAATAATAATAGATAGCGCACTAGAATCGAGTTATTCAGAGTTTTCCAAAAGGAGCTAGAAGGGGGCATAAATCAAGCCAGAAATAGGATTTTAACATTTAGAATTGTTTTAACAAAGCTTCCCGCATGACCGAGACGGGGACGGGTTGACCTAACCAGATTTCTAGTGCGATCGCTCCCTGATTAACTAACATTTCTAACCCATCAATAATTCTTATCCCTCTAGTCTGGGCCAACCGGAGAAATTTGGTCGGCCGGGGATTATAAATCAGATCGTAGGCGATCGCCGATGGTGGTAAAAGGTCTAATAATTCTAACTCAACTGGGGATTGTTCGCCCTGGGGAGACATTCCGATGGGGGTAGAATTAATCAGGAGTTCTGTGGTGGATAGCAGCCTCTCTAATTCGTCCCAGCTATGCACTTCTAGGAGGTCATAGAGGCTGGTATTCGCCCAACTTTCTTTAAAAGGATCTAATTTCTTTTGATTGCGTCCTACCCCATGAATTTTGCCACAGCCCAACTGGGCGCAAGCCACCACAACCGCTCGGGCAGCGCCGCCATTGCCCAAAATAACTGGATTCACCTGACTCCAATCTTTGTCAAGGGATTTCAAGGGTGCGAGAAAGCCATCCACATCGGTATTCGTTCCCTGCCAGCCGGTTTCCGTGCGCCAGACGGTATTAACTGCGCCTACTAGCCTTGCTTTCTCGGTAATTTGCGATAATAAGGGAATAATGGCTAATTTATGGGGAATTGTGACGCTAAAACCCTGTAGATCGATGGCATCCAAACCAGCGATCGCAGTTGCCAAATTTTCCGGGGCGATCGGGAGGGGAAGATAGACATAATTTAGCCCCAAGGCATCGATAGCGGCATTGTGCATGAGTGGAGAAAGAGTATGGCCGATGGGATCGCCGATTACGCCTAATAATTTGGTTTTTCCGTTAATAATGGTCATAAAAAAGGTGGGCTTTCCCCACCAAAGTTTAATCTCAAGGGTAGCCAATGCTCACCTTACTATACTATTTCTTGATTTCGCGGGCCATTTTCAGGAAAGGATTGATATTGTCATCGTTAGCGCGACGAACGTTATCATTAGCATCGTTAGCCTTACTATTAGCCTCGGAAGTGGCCGATTTTGCCACAATACCGTTATCGGTGACTTTGCTGACTTCCATAGAAGAAATCTGTTTAATCGATTCGCCACCCTTTTTATTTGAGGCAGTTTTCGGGAAAGTACGTCGGATCGTGATCGGTGTCCGCATAAAGTCGATATTACCGAGAGTTTTAGCGTCATCGGGTTCCAAGTAAAAAGCCTCTTTCGGTTCCGGTGCGCTCATATCCATTGGTTCATCGACGTATTTCGTCTTATTGCCAAACAGGCCAAAGAATCCAGCCATTTTCTTGCTCTCCTAAATAAATATATCTACCATAAATTGCTGCTGATTGTTAAATAATATCAATATTTATGACAAAAAGCTAGGTAGGGTTGGCTGAATAATCGTAAAACCCTTTAAAAATAAAGCTTTTGACCTGTTAAAATCCGATGTTCATGCTGCGAAAATCGGATTGGGACTCTCAAAAACCTTGCATTATCCTTCTTGTAGTATATAAGTTAGTACAAAAAGAGAGGGCAACAAAGGCAAGGGGGGGGTTAGATATGTGTAATTAATTTTGCTTAGGTACTTAATAATTTAAGAGTTACTAATAATTGCTGATTGTCGTTATTTCTGCAAATGTGAGATTCACTCCTGAGATTTCTGTCTTAGAATGGATTGGTATCACCTTACCGCCGCAGGATTGCTGATGATGAAAAGAGGGTTTTGGTTTGTCGTCGGGTTAGTAGTAACAATAATTCTGCTTCCTTCCCTAGTTCTTTCTAATTCCATCGGTGAACAGGGAATTTATGCCGATCGCTTGCGGGCAGAACCCTATAATTTATTAGGGAGAAAAATTGCCATCGGTCAAGTGGAAATCGGCCGACCGGCTCAGTTCGGTTATGATAAAGTGGCAGCTTGGCAGCCTCCCTATAAATTAGCCGGTGTTTTTTTTCGCGATCAAATTGCCAAACCCAACACCTATCTAGATAATCACGCCGCTATGGTGGCAACGATGATGGTAAGTGATGATAAAAAAATCCCCGGAGTGGCCCCGAACGCGAGATTATATTCGGGGGCGGTGGGTTCTTTGCGACGCGGCGGACAACCAGAAGAATGTCTTACCAGTCAAAATATTGCCCGACAAAATAGCGGTGATGTCCGCGCAATTAACTTTAGTTTTGGGGAATCTTTGCAAAGAGATCAGCGACAGGAACCAAAATTAGATGGTCAAGCTTTATTAACTCAATGTGTTGATTGGTCATCGCGAGTTGATGATGTTCTTTATGTAATTGCTGGTAATCAAGGTAAGGGGGGAATTCCCATTCCCACCGATCATTTTAACGGCATTACTACCGCTTATACAGCCCAAAGAGAAGGAAAATTCACTAAAGTTGATTTTGCTAATATTAGTGCTTTGCCAGTGGGTATTGGCCGCAGTTTAATTAAACGGGAAATTAATGATGGTTCGCGGCGATCAATTAATTTAGTTGCCCCCGGTAATAAAATAGAGCTTTATGACCTCAAAGGTAAATTAAATACTGTTAGTGGCACCAGTTTCGCCGCTCCCCATATTACGGCATCCGTGGCACTTTTACAAGAATACGGCGATCAACAAATTAATCAAAAAAATCCCCATTGGAGTCTCGATTCTCGTCATCATCAAGTGATGAAGGCAATCATACTTAATTCTGCCGATAAAATTAAAGATAAGGGCGATGGGTTAAGGTTAGGGATGAGACGGACGGTTTTAACTAAAGACCAAAAAACTTGGTTAGACTCCGATGCGTATAAAGACTCGAAAATTCCTTTAGATATGCAGATGGGGACGGGCCATCTTAACACTTTTCGCGCCTACACACAGTTTAGTAATGGTCAATGGTCAGCCACAGAATCTATTCCTGCCATTGGTTGGGATTACGGTACAGTTAACGCTAATGATTATCAAGATTATGCCCTAGAGAAGCCATTAAAAGCTAATAGTTTTGTTTCGATAACTTTAGCTTGGGATCGTTTGGTAGAACTAATTGATACTAATCGCAATAATCTCTATGATCTCGATGAAAGTTTCCGAGATCGTGGACTGAATAATTTAGATGTTTATCTTTTACCTGTCCAAGAGGATAATAATGATAAATACACTTGTTCTTCCCTAAGTGATAGTGATAGTTTAGAGCATATTTTTTGTTCTATTCCCATCTCTGGAAAGTATAAAATTCGGGTTCAATATCGTCAACAAGTTAACAGTAAAGAACAACCTTTTGCTCTCGCTTGGTGGACGGTTCCCGAATAATAAATAATGATAGTAAATAGGTAGGGTTTGCAGCAAAAAGTAGAGCTTGTACAGCAAGGCTTTGAGTTTTTGTTAGATTGATATTTATCAACTTTAGAGCATTGCTGGACAGAGAGGGAGCTTGGGGAATTTTCTACAGTGTAAGTTCGGAAGAACCAAAGTTTATTGGTGGGGTTAGGCTTCGGCCTCTTGCCTCTCCTCATAACTAGCCTGTACTCAACGGATTTAGTATTAGAATAACAGAATGACCTCGTACACCGGGAAGCGGAACCCTTTGTAATCGCCTCTGGAAAGTGCAAGGTTTTTGAGTCCCTCGGATCGATTTTTCAACCTTTATTTTTTGCACTTTTTTGGCTAAAAAAGTGCAAAACCTTTTTCTAGCAAAGCTTTCAATGATATTTAGTCAACCCTACTTACTTAATAAAGCTGACAGAAACGGCTAAAAATATTTCTGAGCTTATTTGAATTAATAGCAACTATAAATGATGAATTTAAATTACTGGCTAATGAAATCCGAACCCGATGTCTATAGTATCGAGGATTTAAAAAAAGATCGTCAAACTATTTGGGATGGAGTGCGAAATTATCAAGCGCGCAATTTTCTCCGTCAGATGAAACGGGGTGATTTAGCCTTTTTCTATCATTCTAATACAACCCCGCCGGGGATTGTCGGTTTAATGCGCGTAGTGGAAACCGATATGATCGATCCCACACAATTCGATCGCAATAGTCCCTACTATGATTCTAAATCCTCTCCAGATTCTCCGCGCTGGTGGACGGTTAAAGTTGAGTTCGATCGCCTTTTTCCCCAACTGCTGCCCCTGGGAATTTTAAAACAAAATTTTACCGCCGATGAATTATTATTAGTAAGGACAGGAAATCGTCTGTCAGTGATGCCTGTTAATCAAGCGATCGCAACAAAAATTCTCGCTTTAGTCGCTCGTCAAGGAGTATAAACTGTGAACCAGAAAGATGCTATTAATTTACTTTCCCTGATTGGGGGATTATTGGTCACTATTGTCATTTTAGCGGCCTTTAATGCCTATGTGATCATCACCCCTGGACAAGCGGGGGTTTTAAGTGTTTTAGGAAAGGCTAAAGATGGGGTTTTATTAGAGGGATTACACTTTAAACCTCCCTTTGTCTCTAGTGTCGATATCTACGATCTTACGGTGCAAAAATTTGAAGTTCCTGCCCAAAGTTCCACTAAAGATTTACAGGATCTATCCGCTAGTTTTGCAATTAATTTTCGTCTCGATCCAACTCAAGTAGTGGCCATTAGAAGAACCCAAGGAACCTTACAAAATATTGTTGCTAAAATTATTGCCCCTCAAACCCAAGAATCCTTTAAAATTGCCGCCGCTAAAAGAACCGTAGAGGAAGCAATTACCCGACGCAGTGAATTAAAAGAAGACTTTGATAATGCCCTATCAACTCGGTTAGAAAAGTATGGTATTCTAGTTTTAGATACCAGTGTGGTAGATTTGAATTTTTCTCCGGAATTTGCTCGGGCCGTTGAAGATAAACAAATCGCAGAACAACGCGCCCAAAGAGCCGTTTATATTACCCAAGAAGCAGAACAACAGGCCCAAGCAGAAATTAATCGCGCTAAAGGGAAAGCTGAGGCACAAAGACTATTAGCAGAAACTTTAAAGGAACAGGGAGGAGGATTAGTTTTACAGAAAGAAGCGATCGAAGCTTGGCGCGAAGGTGGAGCGCAAATGCCCCGGGTTTTAGTTATGGATGGAGCGGGAAAAAATAGCGTACCATTTTTATTTAATTATAGTGATTCTTTTTCAGAAAATACCCCCTAAATTCTGGTCTATTTAGCTGTATTATTTTCTCAAGATACAGTCTTTCCCATCAAGAGCAAGTGTAACCTGAATTTGGTATCGACGACCAGCGATCGGCTCCCGAAAACGAAAACTTTGTACCTCACCATTAAGATAACTGTTATCAGTTTTGTTGAGAAATGTGTAGAGTTGGAGCCGACCCTTGACTGGAACCCAAGCTCTCGTGATAACTTGTAAAGGAGTTATCGACAAGACACCATCAGCTAGACAACCCTCCCAGTTTCTCTATGTTTCATCCTAACCAATCGGAAACCCGTGAAGATATCCGCGAGTATGTAGCTCAACTACAACTTCACATGGCTTTACAAGCTCGTAATCTCGTCCCCAGTCTGACTAATACTAGCGATAGTCGCGAGAAACTGCTGCA
>SFBI01000101.1 GCA_007095845.1 Microcystis aeruginosa Ma_MB_S_20031200_S102 | reverse complement strand
GCTCTGTAGCCATGTTTTTGCTGGTTTTCTGCCCCAAAACAAGCTATAATGGTCTAAAGGTCAAATTTGAAAATTTTTGCCTCAAACCCTATCTGCGTAAGAACTTCAGGATTTTGTGTTCAGTAGTTCATTGGTATTGCATTGCTTGAACTCAGGCTCTGTAAGACTTTTAGCCATAGCTAGTATGTTTATACGGGGGAAATCCAGTTATATAAAGCCTTGCCGGCTCTTCGTTACTCTTTATGCTAAATCAACATACAAGATGCCAAGATAACATACTTCTAAGCCAAAAATTCCGAATTTTGGGTGTTGCGGGTGTTTTCGGTGGTTCTCTTTTCTCCGCTATGCACGGTTCTTTGGTGACTTCCTACCTCGTCTGGGAAACTTCCGAATCGGAATCGCAAAACCACGGTTACAAATTCGGTCAAGAAGAAGAAACCTACAATATTGTCGCCGCTCACGGTTACTTTGGACGCTTAATCTTCCAATACGCTTCCTTTAACAATAGCCACAGCCTACACTTCTTCCTGGGAGCTTGGCCGGTGGGTATCTGGTTCACCGCTATGGATATCTCAACCATGCCTTTTAACCTCAACGGTTTCAACTTTAACCAATCGATTATCGATTCCCAGGGACGTGCGGTCGCAACGCGCTCGCTACGCGAGACCGCAACTTGGGCGGATGTGGTCAACTGCGCTAACATTGGTTGAAGTGATGCGTGAACACAACGCTGATAACTCCCCCCTCGATTTAGTTTCTGGTGATGCTATCCCCATGGCCTTGACAGTGCTGGCGATCGATGGTTAAAAATAAACAGATGCTAGATCCCCATCCAACATCCGCATTCTAACTCTGCACACATTTTGCTAAGTCCTCATGATAAGTTAAAAAACGCTCCCAAAAAGGAAGCGTTTTTATTTATTCGATTGAAAAAACCGATGACAATCATTACTAAAGCTGATAAGAAAGTGGGGTGTAGGGTGTGGGGGGAATGGGAATTATGAATTATGAATTATGAATTATGAAGTGGGAAGTGGGGAGTTTTCTCAGTGAACTGATAACTGATAACTGACTTCTAACCTAATTTTGGACAAAGATAAGTAAAAATTATTTATTGACCGTAAACACTTGAGAATATTTAAATTAACATTCCGCAATATTTATAAATTCTTAAAAATTAATTGAGAAAGATTTTTATTTAACAACGATGTTATGATAGTTACAGCGATTTTGCTGAATTTCACAGTGGGTTGTTTGGTGCTTTTTTGGACAGCAATGGTTGAAACCCTTGCCACATCTGGAAGGTGATTCTGATTAAAACGGGTAAATCAGTCAATTTCACCCACAACGATGATCTTTTTTTTATGTAGTTTTATGGCAAAAAAAAAGTTTTTTTGACAAAAAGCACAAAGTATGATAGAAGCCAAAGGTATTTCTGGTTGCGAGCAATTATTGTAGAGGGGGGAGAAGAGAGAAGGGAGATGGGAGAATAAATAAGCAATCTCCTGACGAACGAATACTGATAATTGATAACTAATGAAAAGATTAGCTTGGTTTGATCGCTTAGTATTAGCGACTATTTTGGCTTTAATTGCCGCAATATCGTCGATTTTGATCCAAGGAAATCAAGTTCCTACGCGAGGGGAGAATTTTAGCTGGCAAGGGCGAAAAATCGGCGTTAGGGACAATTATTTTACTTTAAGTTTTAATCGACCGATTGACCGTTCGGACGTGGAAACCAGCTTGGTGATCAATCCTCCCTTGCGGGGTAAAATTAGCTGGGCCGGAGATCGCTTGACCTATACCTTGACGGAATTACCGATCTACGGCAAAAAATATCAGGTAAAGTTACCCATTGCCCAAGGTGAGGACTTTATCGGGGAATTTTACAGCCACGATCGAGCTTTTGCCTATATTGGAGTCAACCAAGAGGAAAGAGGCCGTTTAATCGTCTGTAATATAATTCAGGGGCCAAATAACGTCACAGAACTGAAAAAAACCATCCTTACCCCTGGGGATTTGGTGGTCACGGATTTTCAAATCTATCCGAGGGGAGATAGAATTTTATTCTCGGCCTTTGATCGCTCCGACTTAGGACGAGATACCCCGAAACAGCAACTTTACACAATTACTACAGGTTTAAATCATGACGAAAATAGTCAAAATTTGCCTAGTGGTCGTATAGAAAGGTTTTTAGACGCGAAAACCTATCAAAATCTGCGCTTTAATCTCTCAGATAACGGCAAAACCCTAATCGTGCAGAGAATCAATCATGGGAATCCGGGGGATGCCAGTTTATGGGTAATCAGCGATGATGGACAATCGCGACCGTTAGGAATACAAGGGGATAATTTTTTACTATCTCCCGACGGTAAAAAAGCGGTTGTCAGTCAAACGGGAGGGGTAGCGGTGATTCCTTTGGATGTGCAAGGAGGAAAACCACAATTTTTGCCCACCTACGAGAAAATCCTCGCTTTTTCCCGGGATGGTCGCCAAAAACTGATGGTGAAATCGGAACCAGATAATCAGCGATCGCTATTTTTGCTCAACGATCAGGGAGAGTCAAGACTACTGCTAAGAACAGCTAATCCGATTATTAGCTGTGAATTTGAACCGCGACAGGAAAAAACCCTTTACTGTCTGAAAAGCGATCTGGTTATGGGCAGCGATGGCAAGGTGAAAGAAGAACCATTTTTAGCGATTATTGAGCTAGAAACGGGTAAAATGATCCCTCTGCTGGCCTTGCCTAATTATCGTGATGTGCAGATGAGTATGTCTCCCGATGGCGTGGCTTTATTATTTGATCAGTTAGCAACCATACCCTTTGGAGTCGGAAATGATTTAGTCACTGGGGAGGGGTCGAGCATTGCCGATGGTCGTCTCTGGTTATTACCGCTTCCTGATCAGTTCAGTCCCAATAGCATCCCGAAAATTCTGCCTCAAGAACTCAACGCTGGTTTTAAACCCCGTTGGCTGCCCTAAAATTATTGATCGGTAGCTATGTTATCAGGTTCAAGAGTTAAGTTTTCAGTGGATTTATGCTACTTCAGCGATTTGGTTTTTTATTGCGTCCTAGTGGCGATATCGAGATCGAGCGGGGGATTCGGACTTTATTAGCCATCACAGTGCCGATTATTATCGGTGATATTTTAGATCGGTCAGAAGTGGGGTTAATGGTCGGTTTAGCGGCTCAAACCTTGATTTTAGCCGATGTGGGGGGACTTTACTGCCTGAGAGCGAAAACCCTAGTCGCTACGACTATCGGGATGGCTCTAGCTTTGATTATCGGCACATTAGCCAGTGCTTGGCTAGGATTGACCGTAGTGATAGTTTTTTGTGGGTTGTTTCTAGCGGGTTATTTGACGGTTTACGGGGAAAATGGGGCGTTAGCTGGGGTAGTAATCAGTTTATTGCTGCTTTTGGCCGTTTCTTTGCCATCGGGAGATATGGTCGTCGCTTTACAACGGGCCGGAATCGTTGTTTTGGGGGGGGGATGGACAATTTTTTTGGCCCTGTTTATCTGGCCTTTTCGTCCTAATCAGCCTTTACGTCAGGTAACGGCGGAAAATTTTCATGGTATCGCCACCTATCTCCGCTCTTTGCCTTTACACTCTCGTTCTAATGCTCATGAGGAGCCATATTTTGACCAAATTCGCCAGCTGTTGCTCCGTTCGAGGAAAACTGTCACCTTGACGCGTCGGGGACGTTGGGGAAAGAATGAGCTGCGGGAATTGTTAATCGTCTTGATTGAAGATAGCGATCGCATTAATACCAGCTTAATTGCGCTGCGAGAATTGCTTCATCTTCATCCCTTGCCACAACTGACCACGGTGAGTATTTTATTAGAAGATATTCTCGTGCAGGTGGCGGAAATTAGCGAAGATATTGCTGGGTTAATTTTGGGTAGAAATAAACGACCGGATTGTGAGCGATTGCAGCTATTACTCAAGGCGATCGAGCAACAAAAAAATCTGCAAGCTAAAGTTTTAGAAAATGCTGAGGATGATTATAGCAGTTATGTGGCAATTTCGCAATTAAATAATCGTTTAAAAAAATTATTTAAACAGCTAAAAATAGCCAGTGAAACAGCGCAACATTTGAGGCAAAGCGAGGAATTTTCAGATAAAAAAAATCCCTGGCAGCGGAACTTTGAAGGGATAGAAAAAGAGTACGGTCAAGAAAAAGCTTGGTGGGAACCATTAAAATCTAATTTTAATCTAGAATCGCCCCTATTTCGTCATGGTTTACGCTTGGGTTTGGGAAGTTCCGTAGGAGTTTTGATTTACAATAAGCTAGGAATTACCCATAGTTTTTGGATTGGTTTAACCTTAGTTATTGTGTTAAAACCAGATTTTAGCTTGACTTTTCAACGCTTTTTTAATCGGGTGTTTGGCACGATTTTAGGCTCGTTTTTTGTTTTGGCATTGTTGCCAATTATAGACAATTCGATCTGGTTAGAAGTTATTGGGGTGATTTCTATAGCGATAGCTTTAGCTTTGGTGCGATTTCACTATAGTTTGGCAGTATTTTTTATCACAATTTTTGCTTTAATTATCAGTCGTCTCGATGCGAGCAATGACGGGATTGATTTAGAGTATATCAGAATAGTTTATACTTTAATTGGTAGTGCTTTAGCTTTTATACTTTCCTTCGGTTTTTTACGGGTTAATGAAGATGAACGTTTTTCCCTCGCTGCCATTAAAGCATTAGAAGCTAATCAAGTATATTTTCAGTCAGTTATGGCAGTTTATTTAGGAGAATCATCCTATCAAACTGCAAGTTTATCTTCCTATCGAGATAAAGCTCGACGAGCAAATACAGCTATACAAACGGCCCTACAAAGATTAATTGATGATCCTAGCACACCTTTTCCACAAATGGAACCGGCAATCACTTTAAGTAATTATATTCCTCGTTTTGGTCGCGGGGTGACAGTTTTATTGACGGAATTGGAACAATATCGCGGTAGTCCTCCCCATCCTAATCTAAGTCTGTTTACGCAACAAATAACCCAAGCTTTGACGCAATTAACCCAAGCTTTGCAAGCAAATAATCCTCCTTCTCTCTTACCTCCCCTCGAAGATACTTTAGAAAATATCCTCGATCATTTGCAAGAATTGCGAGAGGAAAGGTTAGTGGAAATTGGTCGTCAAAAAGAGGGAACTAATCTTCAGAAATATTTAAGGGATTATAATATTGTCACCACGGAACTTGTGGAATTATCCAATCGTGTTGGGGTAATGAACACAGCAATTGATCGTTTTATTAGAAGTTAAAATTTAGTTATTATAACAAGGGTGTATCTGATTTTTGTAAATCTACTGAGTTGGGTATTTTTAAAGGGAAACTGTCTTCTAAAATTGGTCATTACTTCCGATTTTATCACTCAATCCAATCCTTTGGGGGGTTCTACCCCCCAAACCCCGGAGCGCATTAGCTTTTCGGTGAGATGCTTATACGCGATTGTTCATATTTTTGTACCAATTTAAAAGTGACTGATAATTGCTGATTGTCTGTATTTCTGCAAAGGTGAGATGCACCGATTTAAGAGTCAGGAGGAAAATCGATTAACTTCGATAATTTCCGTATATTCAAAATTATTAGGACTGCGTTTAACCAGAGAATAATCAACACCATGAAGATTAATTAAGTCCTCTTGACAATCTGCTTTCGGAGAATTATAAACTAACACATATTCTTTACCAATATAGGGAGAAATCTCGGTTTCTACTTCTCCTCTCCATTGAGTTTTTGTCACTAAAACAATTAACTGATTAGCTAATTTAGGAATAGCGATCGCAACTTGCCGACGATAGATATGATCAAGACTACCAAAAGGGGAATCCATCACCAGAGGAAAAGTGCTGCTATCAATTCCCATCAAAGTATTTTTCTGACTCCATTCGCGCACTCGATCGATAATTCCTCCGATAAAAGATAAACTGAGAATCTGATTTTCTCCGGTGGAAGCTGCCACGGGAATTGCGAATCCTGTAGTATTTTCTAATAGTCTTACTTCGTAATCGGGACTAATACGGGGAATATAGGGAGTAAAAGAAATTGAGCTAAAGATTTCCTGTACCCGTTTTTCTAAGGACAAACGAAACTGATTTTCTAACCTCTGTCTTACCTCACTAATGCGATTAATTGCCTCTTGAGTCACTAAAATACGTCGTTGTCCTAAATTATATTTTTCCTCTTTTTGTTGCTGTTTCTGTACCTGTTTTTGCAGGGATTCTAACTCTTTTTCATAGATATCTAGTTGATTTTTATTGCTACCCTGTTCCAAGCGTAAATCTTTTAGGGAATCCTCGATCGCATCTAAGCGAGATTGCAGATTTTTAATATCTTCATCGGGATAATGACGAAATTTATCCCGCACTTCATCTAATTCTGATTCTACTAAAGATAATTCTAAGCGCCATTGGTGAATATTAGCTTGATAATTATCCACTTCTTGCCAAAAATCTAAGACTTTTTTATCGATTTCTTTGACTGTGGAAGATAAGCGAATGGCTGCTTCTTCTACATCGGCCATTCCTGCTTTATTCATCCAGTCTTGTACCTGTAAATAAGCTTGGCTATTTTCCTGTAATTCCTGGCCACAAATACATTTTTTCCGCTCTAATAATTGTTGGACAAATTGCTGTTTAATACCACTGGGTAATTCCCCTTGTTGTCGTAGGCGATCGATTAACTCCTGAAAATTTTGATTAATTTCTTTTAAAAAGACTTGATAAGCTTGCTGAGAAATTAATTTCTTTAATTTATCTTTAGTTCGGACTAAATCTTGTCGCAGATTTCTTTCCTGTTGTTCTAATTTTTCTTTTAACTGTTTTAATTCTTCGGCACCACTTAACTCTAATAAGCGATTGTTCACGGCTTTTTTTAATTCTTCCTGCTGGGATAACTGACTAATAATATCTTGCTGATGCTGTTTTAATTTCTCGAAATCCTGCTCAATTTTACTTTCCTGTTTTAGTAACTTTTTTAAATCCGATTCACCTAAATCTTTAAGATCATCTTGTAAAGATTTTTTGGCTTTTCTTAAATGCTCGATCGCTCGATCTAATACTTTAACTCCCAATAATTCTTTTGTATCCTCGGCGATTTTACCTTGACTACTACTGCGAAATTGATGATCGATATATTCCCCATCAAAAAAGAAATAACGGTGTAAACTTTCTGGTAAAATTTGATTAATAATATCCTCCGCTGGTTGATTGGGTGTGTACCAATTGCCATCATCACCAGCGTAGAGCATATATAAACTATTTGAACCGTATTTAATTTTACTATTTACATCTTGATAGGCGAAAAATTTTCGTTTTACCTGATAGCGTTTATTTTCATGTTCAAAGTTTACTTCTGCGGAACATTCTATGGAAGTTCCCGTGGTTACTTCGGTAATTGCCCGTTTATTAACTAATAACTCTGGTTCGGCAAAAGCTGCTGTAAATTTTTCATAAAGAACCCAAGTACAAGCATTTAAAATTGTTGTTTTTCCTGCCCCATTATTGCCATAAATTACCGTCGTATTACGAGAACTCGCCGCTAAATGTATCTCAGGAGTCTTACCATAAAATTGTCGAAAATTACATAACTTTATTGATAGTAGTTTCATATTTATATAGAGGGGATGATGGGGAAGTTTTTTCAGTAAACCGATAACTGATAACTGATTATTGAATTACTTCTTTAATAATTGTTAAAACATCATCATTGATATTGCGAGGATTGCGCTGGTATAACTTATCTCTTTCCAATTTTAAAACGCGATCAATGATTTTTCGCACATCTTCGGGAGCGTTTAAAATCGGTTCTTGGATATTTTGGAGATTATTATCAGAATTAGTCATAGGGCAGATTTTTAAATATTTACAGATGCTGCATTTCCAACAAAATCCCTGCCGGGGTACGTTAATCTATTACTAACGCACCCTCAGATTGTTTCTCTAGACGAAACTTAAATAGGGTAACTTTTGCGCGGTAGATTGAATCAGATCGAGATTTTGTAACAGCTGTCCGCAGGTATCCCAACCCCCTTCTATTAACATCTGTCGGGAACCTTCATTCATAGAGACAGTAGCGACAAAATCCCCCCATTCCACTGTCATGGTTGTCAAGGAAAGATCGACGGGAATTTCGGGATTAGCGGCAATTAAATCCTGTAAATGGGTGATGGTTTTTGCCTCAGCAGTGACACAGGGAACCCCATTAGCGATACAATTACCAAAAAATATTTCGGCGAAACTTTCCCCGATAATTGCTTGAATTCCCCAACGTAAAATCGCTTGCGGTGCGTGTTCCCGAGAAGAACCACAACCAAAATTACCATTGACTACCAAAATTTTCGCCCCTTGGTACTGGGGTAGATCGAAAGGATGACTCCCCTGTAAAGCGGCTCGATCATCGGCGAACACTTGTTCTCCTAAACCTTCAAAGGTGATACAACGCAAAAAACGAGCCGGAATAATGCGATCGGTGTCAATATCGTTGCCTCGCAAGGGTAAAGCTCGTCCGGAGATGGTTTTAACTTGACTCATGATCTTTTTCTAACTTTTACTAGCAGTGACAAAAAAAGTGGTTGCATCTTGCCATACCCCCTGATCGGTGGCATTTTTCTCGATTTCTCGGCGATAATTGTTCACTAGAGTCGCAATTTCGGCAGCCGATAGGCGGTCAAGAGGGTTATGCTGAGGATGAAAATACTGCCCATACCAGAAGTTTTTGGCGGTTTCTAGGGGCAAATATCGACCTATTTGCTCGACATTGACCGATATATTGGTAAATCCCGCATTTTCCAGCAATTGATGGCATTTTTCTGGGGTGGCGATGGGAGTATGCAGATTAGGCAACTCAAAACCACTATGTTTGCGACAAACACCACTGATCAAGGGTAGGAAGTGGGATTCTAAATTATGACAGGAAAAAGCGACCGAACCGCCTTTTTTTAACCATTGATACCATTTTGCCAGCACTTGCGGGATATCGGGGAAAAGTGCAATCGCCAGAGAACAGGTAATCAGATCGAAACTAGACTCGGCAAAGTCAATGGCAGCTATATCGGCGTTAATTAGGTCAATATTCTCGATATTTAATGCTTCTAGCTTTTTTTCGGCTCTGGCAATCATTGCCGGTGTGAAATCAACCCCGATGACACTTTTTACTTTTGGGGCAATTGCGACCGCAATAAATCCCGTTCCCGTTGCCACGTCTAGCACAGATTGGTTTTTTTGTAAATAGAGATAATTTACTAATTTAAGGGCGCGAGCTTCTGTAAAATCGTTATCGTAATCGTGACGACGGGCATAAAAATCAATCACTTGACGCTGATAATCGTTGCTCATCTTCTCTACTGCCCAATTATCGACAAAGATTGACCCAATTGACTTAAATTAAGAGCATGGCCGCCGGTAACTAGATAAACTGCGTCTGCTATTGTGCCAATTCTACGACAGAGATCGCCTAAACGATCGCGAAACAGACGACCGAGGGGATAAGCGGGAACCACACCCCAACCGGTTTCTTCCGCTACCAGAATAACATCAACCGCCGCATTTTTGAGGGAATACAAGAATCGATCGCTGATTTCTGACCATTCAGCTGCCGACATTTCTAAACAATTGGCTACCCAAGTACCGAGGGAATCGATCAATAAACAGTGAGAAAATGGGCTATTATCAATAGTTTCGCTTAATTGTCGGGGAATTTCTTGGGTTTGCCATTGGGGTAAACGTCGCTGCCGGTGTCTTTCAATGCGATCGCACCATTCTTGATCTTTTTCATCCACCGAGGAGGTGGCGATATAAATAACGGGTTTTTGGCTGATTTTGGCTAAATATTCAGCCCATTCACTTTTTCCAGAACGGGCGGCCCCTGTAACTAGGATAATTTTTTCATCCACGATCGAGATTTCGGCAAATAACTAAAGTATATAGGGGAGAAAACTGTCCTATTCTGCATCATCAAAACGGTGAATATCATCGTCTCCTAAATATTCGCCATTTTGTACCTCGATCATCACCAGAGGAATAGAACCGGGGTTTTCCACCCGATGACGGGTATTCATAGGAACGTATGTAGATTCTTTTTGTTTGAGGAGAGTTTCTTTTTCATCACAGATTACCCGCGCTGTACCGGAGACGACAATCCAGTGTTCACTGCGATGGTAGTGCATTTGGGTACTCATGTGATGGCCAGGTTTAATGACAATGCGATTGATGCGATACCGCAGACCTTCCTCCAATACCGTCACTGTTCCCCAGGGGGGAGTCCGTGTCATTTCTAGGTCTTGGGGATAAGGGGAGGGATCATTAATTAAGTCATCCATGGCGGTGGTCTCCAAACTTGATTAACATTCTAGTGGACAGTCTCTGGTTTGCAACTATTATACTAAATCCGTTGAGTATAGGTAACATATCAGGATAGGCAAAAGGCAAGGGGCAAGAGGCAAAAGGGGGAATAAATAATCAGTTTTTAATAACTGGATTTAGTATTAGCTAAAGGGAAGTGGGAATTATCAAGTGGGAAGTGGGGATAATAAATAAAAGCTGCCTTCTGCCTTGAAAATAGAGGCTGAAATAACGCCAATTCGTCAATCAGAATATTTTCATGCTTGGCGGTGCCAACTTTAGCATCAGGACTGACTCTCAGGCTAAAAAGCTCTATTGAGGGAACAACCTTTTTGTTTTAGCCTTAATGGGAGGCTATCATATTTTCATGCTTGGCGGTGTCAACTTTAGTATCGGGACTGACTCCTGAGGGCTAAAATAACTGATAACTGAAAAAACGGTAGCAATTTCTACCAAAAGTCAGAATAAAATTCGTTATTGTCATAAGGTCATGAAGGAATGTAATTAAAACCAGAAAGAATGCGGATCGAGCAATTGCAAGCCTTTTTAGCCGTAGCCGATACGGGCAATTTCGGTCAAGCCGCGCGCGAGTGTGGAGTCACCCAATCGACTATCAGCCGCCAGATTCAATCCCTAGAAAGCGATTTAGGTTTGCCTCTTTTCCATCGCACCGCCCAAGCGAAGTTAACCATTGCCGGGGAGAAATTACTGCCTCGGGCGAAACGGATTTGTCAAGAATGGATGAATGTTCACGAGGAAATCACTGACCTACAGGCAGGAAAACAGCCAGAATTGTGCGTGGCGGCGATTCATTCCGTGTGCGCCCATTATTTACCGCCGATTTTGCCAAAATTTTGTGCTGAATACCCAGAAGTGCAGTTAAGAGTTACAGCCCTAGGTAGTGATCGCGCTTTAAAAGTGCTGCGGGATGGTTTAGTAGATGTGGCGTTGGTAATGAATAATCGTTTTCTCACCTCTAGCCCAGAGATGGTGGTCGAGGTACTATACCAAGAAGCGATCGAAATTCTCATGGCCGCTAATCATCCCCTCGCCCAATACAAAGAAGTGCCATGGTCAGAATTAATCCCCTATCCGCAAGTGGTTTTCAAAGATGGCTACGGAATGCAAAGATTAGTACAAGAATGGTTTTCCCGTCAGGATGCCCACCTGAAAACTGTTATGGAATTAAACACCCTTGATGCTTTTCGCGGTGTGGTGCGTCAGGGTAATATTATTGCTCTTCTGCCTCAATCTGCCCTGATGGAGGCTCGTAGTGATGCCACCCTCGCCATTCGTCCCCTTCGACTTGGCTCAGGGCAAGCTCTTGCTTCCCCTAAGGGCGAAAATCCCCATCCTAATAATGGTAAATTTAGTCATCGTCTCACCCGTCAGGTAGTCCTTGTCACCACTAGCGATCGCCTACAGATACCACCGATCGCTCATTTTTGTCAATTAGTGCGGCAAATGAATCAAAGTGTGGTTAAAAGCTTAGAAAATCCCCCTGTCCAGCCTTAAAAATCCCAATCAATCCCATTTACTCTTTATTTTTTTCCTTGAGATGAGCGATACTTTTCGAGAATTACTAAAAGCGATCGGTAGTGGCACCCATACGGGCAAAAATCTAACCCGTCCCGAAGCGGCAATGGCCACCAAGATGATGTTAACCCAAGAGGCAACCCCTGCCCAAATCGGTGCTTTTCTGATTGCCCATCGCATTAAACGCCCCACCAGCGATGAGTTAGCGGGAATTCTTGATGCCTACGCCGAGCTTGCCCCGCAAATAACCCTAGAATCAGCCTCTTTTCAGCATCCGATCACTATTTTTGGCAATCCCTACGATGGACGTTCTCGCACTGCCCCGGTTACTCCGATCACTACTTTAATCTTAGCGGCTGCGGGGATTCCTGTCGTCCTGCACGGGGGCGATCGAATGCCGACTAAATACGGTATTTCCCTCAAGGAAATCTGGCAGCAATTAGGAGCAGATTTTAGTCAATTATCCTTAGCAGCAGTGCAAGACTGTTTAATCACCACAGGATTAACTTTTTTCTATATTCCGCGCCATTTTCCCCTAGTACAGAATTTTATCACCTATCGGGAGCAAATCGGTAAACGTCCGCCTATGGCCACGGTAGAGTTAATGTGGTCACCTTTTGTTGGTAATATTCATCAAATATCGGGTTTTGTTCACCCCCCCACCGAAGATCGTTTTCGCGAAACTTTTGCTCTGAGAAATATCTCTCATTTCACGACTGTGAAAGGATTAGAGGGGAGTTGTGATTTAGCCTGTAATCGGACGGCGATTATTGGTTTAGGAAACCCCACCGATCCCCCTTCTTTTCAGCGATTTTTCTTAAATCCTCGCGATTATGGCTTTTTTCCGTCGGATTATACCCTCGAATCTTTGGAAATGCTCACCGCTAAATTAAAAGGTTTATTAGCCGGAGAAAATAATGAATTAACCGATGCGGCAATTTTTAACGGTGGTTTTTATCTTTGGCGCTGTGGAATTGCTCCAGATATCCCCACCGGTTTCCAACAAGCACAACAATCTTTACAGTCAGGAAAAGCCCTGGCTAAATTAGAACAAATCTGTAATTATCTGGAAAATCAGCAATAGATAGGGTCTAAAGTTTTTCCTAGGGGTAGGATATGAGGTGTAGGGTTTTGCCGATTTTGAGGACGTTCGGCGAGACTTCGACGTGAGCAATGTCGATTAGAGATTCTTGATCACGAGGCATATATAATCTGTGCTGATTCTAAAATGTATTCTAAGATACATTCTTTCTGGCGAGCGAGTGGAAGGAACCACAAAGACACAAAGGACACAAAGATTGATCGATCCTCTGTAAGTTAAACTTATCACACAGAACCTAGAAGAGCCTACATCTTAGCCAGTTATTACTCCGTTTGAGTGCTGCTTTCACAATTAAATCTACTTTTCGATCGAAAATTGCTTGCAGTTCATCGCGCATTTGTAGGGTTTCGGTTCAAGGGGTGACAGAGGGGCTACAAGCTAGATAGAGCGGGGGGTCTAGCCAAACGACCCCCTAAAGAAATAGAGTGGTTAGGACAACCACTCAAAATTTTAAAATGTTACCTTCAT
>SFBI01000100.1 GCA_007095845.1 Microcystis aeruginosa Ma_MB_S_20031200_S102 | reverse complement strand
TGATTTTAGTGCATTAAAGAGGGCAAGAATGTATGCTCCTGTGGGGACAACCCTTGATGAAATTATTCGTACTTATTGTGTCGCCTAGTGTCTCGTTCTTATTTGAAATAACTATAAAATGAAATTCGCCATCCCATTGAATTTTACCCCGTATTATGGGAACTAACTCCCAAAAGTATTGCTACAGGGCAAATTTAGAATTGCTGGGGTTTTTTGGGCTAAATTTCCAATCATGACCATTCGATGCTACAATAACGGACGGTTAATCAGTCCGAATTTGCAGTAAAAGTCTTTGAGTCAATCTGTAGATACCACTAACACCCTAGACACTCTAGCTCAAGAACTAGCCGCCATTCAGCAGACCGGTTCTAAGCGCGTCGCCTTATTGGGTTCCCGTCACGTTCCCATCACACACCAGCAATTGATCGAAATGATGGCCTATGCCCTCGTGCTGGCGGGCAATCGGATTATGACCTCCGGGGCGACGGGAACCAATTCCGCCGTCATTAAGGGGGCAATGCGGGCAGATCCTAATCTGTTAACCGTGATCTTACCCCAAAGTCTCGATCGCCAACCCCTGGAATCCCAAGAACAACTTCAGCAGGTTATCCATCTGGTGGAATGTCCCGAAAATGACCATCTATCCCTAGGGGAAGCCAGCAGCCTCTGTAATCGGGAGATTATCAATCGTTGTCAACAGTTAATCTGTTTTGCTTTCCACGACAGTCAAACCCTTTTGCAAACCTGCGCGGAAGCGGAAGATCAACGCAAGCTAGTTACCCTATTTTATTTTGACTAAATTCAGCGATGAATCTCTCCGTCAGTGCCATTCTTCTCTATTCGATAGTGGCTGCCGCTATCTCTGTCTATCTACCTTTTCTGCTGGTGGCCTACGCTAGAGCTAAGGTGGGTTACAATACCTCTGCTCCCCGGGCTATGTTCGACCAACTCCCAGACTACGCTAAACGAGCAACTTGGGCCCATCAAAATGGTTTTGAAACCTTTATGATCTATAGTGCCGCCGCTCTCATGGCCTACGTTACAGGAGTCTCCTCATCCCTGGCTGCTAACTTTGCGATCGCTTTTGTAGTCCTCCGGCTTTTATTTTCCCTTTTTTATATCATTAATATCCCGATCGCTCGTTCCCTGATGTTCGGTCTTGGTTCTCTGTGTACTTATACTCTCTTTGGGTTGAGTTTAATCAAGATTCAGTAGAATTCCCGAAACCCGATGCAGGAGAGTGGAAAAACCCTATAGTTCGGGAGCGGTAAAGAATTTGCCTAACCCGAACTAAGGTTAATTTTGTTACTGATAAACCGGTAATTTGGGATTATCCACTGATAACAAACCGGTTAAAAGTGAGGCGGGTTTTTGACTATAGGGCCAGGCAAAAGCATGGCGAAAAGCCGCATCTTGACAAGCTTGTAATTGTCGAAAGTCGATCACGTCTAGGGTGAGTAAATTCTCGTACTCGAAGGGGAGCCGGACATTGTGTAAACCAGCATTATCGGTACAGATAGCAATATCAACCCCCGCTTCAAAACAGCGATCGAAGACTATCTTTAATTGCGATAAACTTTCGAGGGTGCCAGTTTTTAAATAGGTGGTGGGACAGACTTCTAAACATTGATGATGACGGGCAACTTCTGGCAGCAATTCTGGGTATTGTAGGGGAATTTGAATACCGTGACCGATTCTTTGCAGATAGGGTAGTAATTGGGGATAACAACCGTTCCTTGTTTCGTAAAGATGGCCGGTGGTATTTAAACCGTTTTCCCTAGCATAACTGTATAAACCAGCAAATTCCTCTAGTCGAGTTTGGTAGTAGGAATCGCCCCCGGCAATATCGATCGCACAGACGTATTCTCTCATCTCTAGGGCTAGATCAACGATCGCTTTGTTGACTTCGTAGGGAAGTCGCGAGTGCATACAGAGAATTTGACTGGTAATAATCGGATATTCGCTCATTTTCGAGGCTTGACCAACGATCTCGACAATCGATCGCATTTGCTCGATGCGCTCTGTTTGGTTCAAATGTTCGTCGGTGCGATAGTAGGGAGTATAGCGCAATTCTAAATAGGCAAGATTCTCGAAGATGTAAGCACCGCGAATCAGACGATAGATAAAATAGGGCAAAGTTGGCGCGGTTTGGACACTTTCGACGAGGGTGTGTAATTCTAAATACTCATCTAAACTATTGCGTTCGCGGGTGTAAAATTCCTCAAAAGCGTGATATTCTGGGAATTTATCCGCTAAATCTTGCTCATGTCTGTGAAAGTAGCGCCAGAGAACTCTTGGTACTACCGATCCCCCTAAATGCCGATGCAAATCCGCGTATAAAGCCACAACTCCGCTGCTCCTTAGTCTCTCAAATGTTCCTTAAATATAACGAAGTTTTACAATTGTTTGACAATCGTTCCCAAATAGTATCAGTACCTAGTTGGTGAACAGTGTGGGAATTATGAATTATGAATTATGAATTATGAATTATGAATTAGGCTGCAAGAGACTTAATTGATTAGTTCGCTCTAGATCAAAAATAATTGACAAAAATCACTAAATGCCTTTCTATATAAGGGTTCCATCCCTTATAACCCCTGTCCATTGCATAACAGAAACCGAAGAACCATGAATTGTACTAAATCTGGTTATTAAAAACTGATTATTTATTCCCCTTTGGGCTCTTCTAGGTTCTGTGTGATGAGTTTAACTTACATTATGATCGATCTTTGTGTCCTTTGTGTCTTTGTGGTTCGTTCCACCCCCTCGCTAGGAGGAATGTATCTTAGAATACACTTTACCTACCAAATCCAAGAGAGCCGAAATGGGAGAAGGGGAGATGGGAAAAAAGCTGATAACTGATCAGTGATCACTGGTAACTGCTCACTGATTTGATAGCATGGAGGAAAACCTCTAGAGGGTAAAGCGGTATGAGTGACCATAAAGATTCTTCTTCCATGCGCTATTTTCTGGCAGGGTTAAAACCTTTTGCCCGACCTTTATTTTGGCTGCCGTTAGGAATACTTTCCTTGGCCCTAATTACTTTCTCGGCATATCAACGGAATCCTGAATCGTTGAGTCCAGTATCGGATAGCCCTGGAGTGTCCTTGGAGGAATGGGAAATCCAAGCCGACCGGATTAACGATTCTCCTTCCCCCGCTGCTGTACCACTGCCGGCTACTACTAATAATAATACTGCTACCTCGAACAAACCAACCTCGACGCAGACTTTTGAGCCTTCAAATACTAATCCCAATAACAACAAGAAACCTTCGTTATTCGCACCGTTAGTGCCACCGACTAAGCAAAATCAGACACCGAAGGCTAGTAAAAGTCTGCAACCGATTCAAGTCCGCCCGATTAGTGGCGACACTAGCAATTATCCTTTACAAAGGGAAATCGGGAATCCCTATCTCAACTCCAAGAGCAACCCGAGTCAAGTCAACCCCCAGGGAAATCCTTCCCCTGATCAACAAAATGTTCCGCCCGTACCCTCTTGGAATAATGCCAACCCTAACCCGGTTTCTAGCTCTAGCAACCAATCCAACTATTATCAACCCCCCGTATATCAGGCTCCCGTCTATGGTAATCAACCTAACGTCACTGGTTATCCCAATCAGGGAATAACACCCAACAATAATGGCACCCCCAATCAAGTTCCCCCTCAAACTACTAACCGAGGCTTCACCATTCAACCACCTATTAATACGAGGTCTTCTGGTTACTAGAGGAACTTAGATTTGAGCTTGCAGGAAGTCTAATAAAATCGGATTAACTATTTCTGGAGCCTCATCCTGGGGACAGTGGCCTAAACCAGCTAAGGGGATAAACTGTCTTACCGTCGGGAATCGTGCTAATTCTTGGCCTAGGGACAAGGGTTCCCAGGGATCTTCGCTACCCCAAAGCAGAATAGCTGGACAGGGGAGAATCGGCAGTAGGTCTTCTGGCAGTGGGCCGCCAGAATAACCTGTAAAAGCGAGGAAAACTTCGATCGCTCCTGGATCTCTGGCGGGTTTTAAGATTATTTCTACTAATTCCTCTGTTACTGCTTCGGAGCGCCGATAAGCTTGCAGGAGAATTTTACGCACTGTCTGGGGTTTAGCGATCTGTTGAAAGAAAAAAGCCCCAATTGCCTTATTTTTGAGAATTATTTGGGCAAAATCCGCACCTAAACGACGATACCAGGGTAATTCCCCCCGTTTTCTTTCGTGCAGTAGTCTGAGGGAACAATTAATCGCCGCCACCCCAAGGACAAAATCGGGATAATCGACGGCAGCCTGCATAATGGCCACACAACCGATGGAATTACCCGCCAAAAAAGCAGGTTCTCCCACCACTTCCCGACAAAAATCGGCAATTTGCGCCCCCCAAGTCTCGAAAGTGTAATCGATCTGGTTTTTTGGTTCGGGTTTGTCGGAACCGCCAAAACCAATTAAGTCTAGGGCAAAACAGCGACATTTTTCGCCTAAAACGGGGATATTTTTCCGCCAATGTCCCCAAGATGCCCCAAATCCATGCACAAGTACGATCGCTGGACCTGTCTCCCCCGCACTTTGATAGGTGATTTTGAAACCCCGCCAATGCCAGATTTTCGGTTGTGTCTCTAATTCTAGGATTTGCTGCATACTTTGTTGTACCTGTACGGTATTTGTTGCTTTTCTTAATATATACTGTCAGGTCAAGTGACGGCTAGGAGAAGGGAAGGTCATCTGGGAAGGCAATGCTTGCAGCCAAAATGTAACTACTGATACTAAATCCGTTGAGTATAGGTAACATATCAGGATAGGCACTCATGCAAGAGGCAAGAGGCAAAAGGGGGAATAAATAATCAGTTTTTAATAACTGGATTTAGTATGATATAAATTAACGGAAGTTCTAGTAAATCTCGCTGATAAATGCTAGTAACAAAGAAACGTGCAGCATTTTCTCGATGTTGATTTAGTCGTTGAATTTGAGACTGTAAGGGGGTAAAATAACGATGATAAACATAAGTGTCTTTTTCTTGCCAATTAAGGTGTTGATAATGAGTATCATAAGCTAGTTTGTTAGCTTCTTCTGTGAGATTAATCAGACAGAGATCCACTTTATTTAAAAGATTAATAAGTGAAAAACTTGAGAGCATTCCCTATTCCTAATTCCTATTCCTAGAACCATCAAAGTTATATATAACATTTCCCAATTTTATGAGGTATAGTCAATTAGTTGAAAAAACAGTTCTGTATAGCTTTTACTTCCGACTTCCGACCTCATAGTTCTGACTTCTGCTATAATGATTTTAACTATTTTCAAATAGCTTAATCTTATGACTTCCTATCAAACTCAGATAACCCTTGATAACTCTCAGCAAATCCTTCTCTCTAATTTATCCTTCAAAGAAGGAACAAAGCTGAACATTAATATTGAGGTCGTCGAAGAAGATATAGCTGGATCTTCTCCCGATTTTGAAACGCTTTTAGAAAATACTCAAGGAATATGGACAAAAGGAGATGGGTTAGAATATCAACAGAAAATTCGAGAGGAATGGTCATGAAAAAACTGATAGATTCTTGTATTCTAATTGACCATTTTAACGGAGTTTCAGCAGCAACCAGCTATCTTAAAAAACATAAAAACGATGCTTGTATTTCTATCATTACTAAAGCAGAAGTCTTGATTGGATTTGAGGATGAAACCACCTTTCATCAAGCTCAACAGGTTTTATCCTACTTTCACCTAATAGAATTAGATCAAACTATCATCGATTTAGTTATCCAACTTCGTCGTGAACAAATCAGGAAAAAGTTGAACAAACTCCCCCATCAAAAGATCATACAATGGAAATTACCTGATGCAATTCAAGCAGCGATCGCCTTTCATTATAACCTTAAATTAGTCCCTCACAATACTAAAGATTTCGACTTAACTCAATATCCCTTTGTTGAAGTCCCCTATACAGTTTAACCTAGTTTTTAGGATAGTAAAGTATCGTTCTAACATTAACTCATTTTGTGTCATGACTTGATCCTCATTAACTTTCTTTAGTCTATCCCATTTATCGAAGTTAAATGCGATCGCTGATCCAGCTTCGCCTAAATTTTATCTCAACTATAATAAAATTGTATTATTTAACCGCTCCCCTGCATAACTTCCCCCCTATCCTCAGCCTTAGAAATTGCCATTCGTTTGATTGCATGGACGATTTTAGGAGCTATCGTCGCTTTAGGTATTTCTTATTTTATTCCCAATTTACAAAGATTTAGAGCTTTTTTAGGCGGTAGCTTAGGGGGGAGTTTAGCGTCAATTGGATTTCTCCTCATGTCTTTAATATTAACTCAATTTATTCCCATAGAAACCAGCTTAGCAGATCGGTTAGGACGTTTAATTGGTGCATTTATTTTAGGGTTTTGTATCGGTTTGATGATCTTTTGGGAGGAGGAACGTCAATTACAAAAAAGTACATATTTATTAATTCAGTGGAATGACCAAGAAAGTCCTAAAATTCTTTTAGGATAAATTCCTATTTGGTTAGGTTCTTCTCTCGATGCTCAAATTGCTTTAAGTAAGACTAAATATCCCGATAAATTTGCTAAAATTTTTAAAGCAGAAAATCAAGTATTTTTTGAGTTTCATTCTGATTATGCTCAAGCAAAAGGGATTAAAATTACTCAACAGTAATGTTCATCAAGTCAGTCTCGAACTTTTGACGGAATTACACTGACAATTGTTGATGAAACCAGATAAATTTACTGCTAGTGAGTAGTCATAAATAAAGTATCAAATAGCTTCGATTTTTTAGAGAAATATGGACTGTTTATTACTAATCTATAAATCCTTTATTGAAAGTTATCATTAAGTCTTTCAATAGGATTAGTTTCGCCAGTTTTTTTCCCTACCGCTCGATGACCTTTAATACTAAATCCTGTGGTGAAAAGGTGATAAAAATCAATCATAAGTTAGCCAATGATAGTTAGTCAAATTTTTAACTTCATTAGTTATTGTTTCGAGATACTGACAACGAGTGATAAGAATTTCTGACCTTTCTTTAATCATTTCAAAATACTCATTAACCAGAGGCTCATCTTAAGCCGCATTATTCATGAGAGTAAAGCAGAAAAAAGAGGACAAAAAACTCTATAATATTAGGGACAGTAAGAGTTAAAATTTTCTTTGATCATGACTGAGTTTTCTTCTCAACTTCCCCTAAATTTTTTTACCAAAAAAACTTTAGAAGCCAAGTTATACTAAATCTGGTTATTAAAAACTGATTATTTATTCCCCTTTGCCTTTTGCCTCTTGCATGAGTGCCTCTCCTCATAACTAGCCTGTACTCAACGGATTTAGTATTATCTCGCCTTGATTTGAGTTCAGATGTGGGGGTACTTCTGGTTAGACAAGCAGAAGAACAACTGAAAATTTGTGAAGGATTAGCAGATTGTTTGGAGGATAATCGAGAGCCGTGTAAAGTCAAACATTCTCCAAATCAGTTAATTAGTCAACGAGTCTATCAATTCGATCGAACTCACCGCTCTTTGCCAACGTTTTTTCCAGTGGCTAGTCGGTTCTAAGTCACAGAGAGCCTGTTCGGTGCGACGACGTTGTATAATCACTTCGGCTCGGTCCGTCAAAGTCGCATCTCGATAGGGAATAGCGGCCTTAGTTTGCAGATGTTCCCGTTCCTGTGCTGATAGAGATGGGGGTAAGGACAAAAAACTGGCTATTGTCCCTGGCGATCGCCGTCCGACGCTATCGGTGGCTCCAATCTGCAATCCCGCTAATTGTAAAGCCTTTCGCACCGAGGCGGCACAGGAATAGGTGACTAAATAACCCGTCGGACTCAGACATTTCGCCACTAAAGCTAAAAACTCCACCGTCCACAGTTGCGGACATTTACCTGGGGAAAAGGGATCAAGAAAAATCGCCTCCGCTTGAAAACCCGCGTCAATCACCTTGGTTATCGTTTGTCGCGCATCCCCGATTAACAGTGTAGCCGTGAGATTAGGCAGGTCTAGCCGGTGATTATGGGCAAAATCACTTAAATGTTCGGGAATTGGTTGACTCCAACTATTTAAAAGATTTTCTCTAATAGCTGCTAGGGGAACCATTCGATCGCTTTCTAAAGCTAATAATTCTACCCGACAATCCCCCCTAACTCGCCAGATGGCTGCTAAAGCTGCGGCGGTATTATACCCTAAGCCGTAGCAAATGTCAAGAATTTTTAAATTATTGCTCTGGTCTGCTTTTGCTGTCAGACGACTGGAGAGGATAAATTTTTTCTCGGCTTCTTCCCTTGCCCCGGAGGTAGAATGATAACATTCGCCGAATTCGGTCGAAAAAAAGGTATAAGAACCATCCTCAGTGACTTTTTGCGGGTAAGCTTCGGGGGAGACAAGCATGGTGATGAAGAATGTCTTTGAGGTGAATATCGGTTTCCAGCAGGCAAGCGTGACCACTATTGGGCAGAATTGTTAATTTTGCGGCGGGTAACTGCTGAATTAGGCGTTTAGCCTCCGCTACCGATGGTAACAGTCGGTCGCCTTGACTGGCTATCACTAACACCTCTAATTGCAGATATTTTAACTCGCTGGCACTAACCTGAAACCGTTGTAACTGGGATAAACGCCAGCTAATCGTCTTCGGTGGGACGTATTGCATGGCTTCAAGGAGAGAGCGGCGATCTTCCCGGGATATTCGACCGAGAGCGGCCAGAAAGGGTAAAATAGCCAGTGCCGAGCTGCCGTGGATGAAATCGGGCATCACCTGGGTGATACCAATTCCCAAGCTTAAAAGAGGTCTTTGATTAAAAGAAGAAGCGGGGTTAACTAAAATCAGTTTTTTAAGTAATTTTGGTGCTTTTATTGCTATTTTCAGGGCTAAACAGCCGCCAAAAGACTCACCGCAGAGATAGACTTTTCTCGATTGTCGCTTTAATTCCTGTTCCAATAAAGCAATCACGCAAGCACTTAACTCCTCCCAATCACCGAGATATTGCGGGGAAATCACCAAACAACGTAAATCGAAGTAAGGGGCAAGGTGTTTAATCTGACGATGGTATAGTTGGCCGCTGCCATCCATTCCGGGTAAAAATATAAACAGAGGATAATCGGGACGGGGATGAGGGGGAATCATCCAACTGACAGGTTGTTCCATGGTGCGAAAAGCGCGATCAATATTAAAAAAGTTTTTTTCTGCCTATCTATCTTAAGGATAATTAATCTTAGAAAGATTTGCCAATCACTCTCCCAAGCTGATTCTAGATTCACTGGTATGCAACCGCTCAATGATTCGACTCCCTCCACCTTCCCTACCCCGCTAGGCTGAGTTTGGGGACTAACTCTGGCTGATTAAAGTCTTTTATCGATAATTACAGTTAGATAAGCACAAAAAGTTCTAAAAATCCGTTGTTATTGTTGTTATCTTTCCTAGCTCTGTCTCCAAAAACTGGGTGTTCGTCATCATCTGCTCTCAGATATTGATAGGACTTCTTGCAGAAGTTGGACAAGTTGAAAATTTTTGAATTTATGCAAGATATCTATTGCCCATAGCTTGTCCAGCGAGATAACCGGTAGTCCAAGCGCTTTGAAAATTAAATCCCCCCGTGACTGCATCGATATCTAGTACCTCCCCGGCAAAATATAACCCCGGACAGATTTTACTTTCCATAGTTTTAAAATCTACTTCCTGAAGATTCACTCCCCCAGAGGTGACAAATTCTTCCTTAAATACCCCTTTCCCTTTGATTTGATAAGCTAAAACGCACTTAAACCACCTAAAATAGAAATAGTAACTTGAGAAAAATCCTACTTATGCCAGCCAAAGATTTCCTAGACTTAGAAGAAAAGAAAAACTTACAAAAAGCTCT
>SFBI01000010.1 GCA_007095845.1 Microcystis aeruginosa Ma_MB_S_20031200_S102 | reverse complement strand
CGGCATTTATAGGCTAATTGTCGAGTGATTTCTCCCCAGCTTACATCAGATATTGCCTGAGATAATTTCGGGTTTTTGACCATATTCTTGACGGCTAAATTCTCAACCACAATCGTTTGATTTTCACGAACTAATTGAGTGGTTAGCTTATGTAAATGGTCTTTTCTGTTATCAGTGATTTGAGCGTGAATCCTTGCTACTTTGATTCTCGCTTTTTCTCGATTCTTTGAGCCTTTCTGTTTTCGAGAAAGATTTTTTTGCGCTTTTCGCAGTCTCCGATAATGCTTTTTAAAGTGCTTAGGATTAGATACTTTATCGCCATCGCTGGTAATTACTAGGCTACTAATTCCTAAGTCAATTCCGATGGCTTTATCTGTTACTGGTAGAGGCTTAATCGTTGGGTCATCAAATCTTATTGAGATATGCCAACGTCCAGAAGGATGTAATCTGACTGTTACCGTGCTTGGTTCACAGCTTTCTGGTATTTGTCTTGACCATCGAATAGGTAAAGGTTCTGTGCATTTAGCTAAATAGATTTGTCTGTCTTTGAACTTAAAGGCAGACTTAGTAAATTCGGCACTTCCTCCCTGATGTTTTTTCTTAAAGTTAGGATACTTAGTACGACCAGCAAAGAAATTGGTAAAAGCTGTTTGTAAATGTCTTAACCCTTGTTGTAAAGGTACACAGCTTACTTCATTGAGAAAGTCTAATTCTTCTTGTTTTTTCCAATCGGTTAGCATTGAAGAAGTTTGAGCATATCCTACTCTTTCTTGCTTTTCATACCAAGCTTGTGTTCTGGCATGGAGAGCTTTATTGTAAACCAATCTTACACATCCCAAAGTGCGCCGCAATAGCGACTCTTGTTCTGGTGTTGGGTAAAATCGAAACGAATAGGCTTTTTCCATGTCTCGCATTCTAGCATATATCGTGTAAATGCGCTAATATTTAACAGTAAAGCCGTGGTAGAACGACGGGGTTTCAGACCCAAATTTTCGATGAAATCTGGGAAAATGACACCGCCCTTCGGCTTCTCTGACGGGTCAACCGCATCCCGAAAACTCTCACCCCTTGCTAGGTATAATCGATCGCAGGAAAAATTTTATGAGTAAATTTGTCTTTGTCACTGGGGGAGTCGTCTCCAGTATTGGGAAAGGGATTGTCGCTGCTAGTTTGGGAAGATTGTTAAAAAGTCGGGATTATTCCGTCTCAATTCTGAAATTAGACCCCTATATCAACGTGGATCCAGGCACGATGAGTCCTTTTCAACACGGAGAGGTATTTGTCACCGATGATGGGGCCGAAACCGACCTCGACCTTGGCCACTACGAACGTTTTACCGATACGGAACTCTCCCGTCTCAATAGCGTGACTACTGGCTCGATTTATCAAGCGGTATTGAATAAAGAGCGCCGTGGTGCTTATATGGGGGGAACTGTGCAGGTAATTCCCCATATTACCAACGAAATCAAGGAAAGGATTCTCCGGGTGGCCAAAGATACTAACCCCGATATTGTCATCACAGAAATTGGTGGTACGGTGGGAGATATCGAATCCTTGCCTTTTTTAGAAGCAATTAGGCAATTTAGGAAGGATGTGGGTCGAAATAACGTGGTTTATATGCACGTTACCCTAATTCCTTGGATTCCGGCCGCGAAGGAGATGAAAACGAAACCGACGCAACACTCGGTTAAGGAATTAAGATCGATTGGTATTCAACCGGATGTGTTAGTCTGTCGTTGTCATCTACCCCTACAACCGGGGTTAAAAGAAAAACTCTCAGCTTTCTGTGATGTACCGGTAGAATCGGTGATTACTGCTCAGGATGCCAGCAGTATCTACGAAGTGCCTCTTAATCTGGAAAAAGAGGGATTAGCGCAACAAACTCTAGAATTATTAAACCTCAGTCCCCGATACCCCCATCTGGAGGAGTGGGAAAATCTCATCCGACAGATGCAATCCCCTAGTCAAAAATTAGAGATAGCTATCGTCGGGAAATATGTGCAGTTGGGGGATGCTTATCTCTCGGTGGTGGAGGCCCTTAAACACGCTGCTATTGCTCTTGATAGCGAGATAGAATTGCGTTGGGTAAGTGCTGAAGATGTGGATAATGATTCGGCCGAAGCTAATTTAAGCGGTGTTGATGGTATTGTTGTACCCGGTGGTTTTGGTATTAGGGGTGTGGATGGCAAAATTAAGGCGATCGAGTATGCTAGGGTCAATAATATTCCTTTTTTGGGTCTCTGTTTAGGGATGCAGTGTTCGATTATCGAATGGGGTCGCAATGTGGCCCGATTGGAAAGGGCCAATAGTTCCGAATTTGAAGAAGATACACCGAATCCAGTGATTAATTTACTGCCAGAACAGGCAGATGTGGTGGATTTAGGGGGAACAATGCGCTTAGGTCTCTATCCCTGTCGTTTAAATCCTGATAGTCTAGCTTTCTCTCTCTACGGTCAAGAGGTTATCTATGAGCGCCATCGTCACCGTTACGAGTTCAATAATGCCTATCGTAGTCTCTTTTTTGAGACTGGTTATCTGGTGAGTGGCACTTCTCCCGATGGTCGTTTGGTGGAAATTATCGAACTACCAAAACATCCTTTCTTTATTGCTACCCAATTTCACCCCGAATTTCGCTCTCGTCCCAATAAAGCTCATCCTCTCTTTTTTGGTTTTATGAAAGCAGCTCTCAAGAGTGCAGAGCAAAAGTTCTCCCTTATTAATTAGGGTTTGCCGGTTCTATTGGCTCAAAATTTGGTTTTTTGGGGGGAAACCCCCGAAAATTTGTCATATTAACCCCAGTTTGGCCTAGGGTTTTCCGAATTGACGTTGATAAACTACTTCTTCCTTGCCAGATTCAAGTTTAATATCGGAGCGAGGATAGGCCACACATAACAAAGCATAGCCTTCTTTTTGCAGGTTGGGGGATAATCCCATGCCCTCACCCTGTTCGACGCTACCCTGGGAAAGTTGAGCGGCGCAGGTAGTACATACGCCCGCATTGCAGGAACTGGGTAAGTCAATCCCCGCATCGTAGGCCGCTTGTAGTATAGTTTGATCTTCCCTAACTTCGATCGTTTTTGTTGTTCCTAAATGGGAAATTTCTACTTTGTAGGTTGTGGTCATAGCTAATGAATGATGCTTTGAACTTCACCTATTTTATCATTCTAGATTGCGGATATAGAGGACAGGGGCGAAATTTTTACCTAATCAGGGTTTCACTGGTCGGGATATGATTGATTGTCATAAAAGATGATAATATACTCAAACTTAGTAACTTTTTCTGGTTATTTACCCTGTAGTTCAAACAAACAAAAGAGAGACATACATTCTCTCTTCTGCTCATGAAAATTATGCCAATTTTCCCATAACCGAGGGGAAGTTATTCTATTTGTAATTGGCTCTCGTGTCTTTAACCGCAGCCCAAAAAAATAGGGCTGTTAGTGGCACACTTGCCGCTAGAATTAAGCCAGTGGTAGTATTGCCTAAATCTGGTTCTCCTGAACTAATTTCAAAGACACAACCCACACCAGCGATCGCTGCAATACAGGATAATAACAATAAAACGCCGCTTTTCGGGGTCATCTTCACTCCTCACCTAAATTAACTAATACCTTTATTTTGTCACTTTCTCGACGGGTTTCACCGCTTGTACGGAAAAACCGTGTTTTTTTAATTCTTCATTGAGTGCCAAATCGTTATCTACTCTGTCCACGAACATGACACCATTAAGATGATCCATTTCGTGTTGAATTGCCCGCGCTAGTAAACCGTTAGCTTGCAGTTTTCGCGGTTTCCCCTGTTCATCTTTATAACTCACTTCGATCGCTTGGGGACGGATGACATCTAAAAACACATCGGGAATACTCAAACAACCCTCTTCCGCTTTGCACAATTCCCGACTATAACCGATAATTTGGGGATTAATCAGAATTAGTGGCGTATTTTCCGGTTTATCGGGTTCACAATCGATGACAATCAATTGTTTATTGACTGCTACTTGCGGGGCTGCTAACCCGATACCATTGGCACTATACATAGTTTGCAGCATTTCTCTGGCTAATTGACGAATGCTGTCATCGACTTTAGCAATTCGCTTGGCCGGTTGACGCAGGACTCGATCGCCGAGATAATGCAGTTCTAAAGGGGGTTTTTCTAATTTGCGTTTTTCTACGGTAATAGTGGCGCTCATAAACTTAATTATCGATGGGATGACACAATTTTGATCTTAGTGACTGGTGCTGGGGCATTTCTCCAGAAAAGGGAGAAAAAAGCCGAGACTCTTCATAAAATTTTACACTGATCACAGACATTTCGTCTATATCAGGAGGTGAGAGGTGGGGAGTGGGGAGAAGGGAGGGCGTTACTGCATTAAGCTATGAATCAGTAAGGAATAGGCACTTCTTGAAACTTCAGATAATGAATTAATAAACGAATAGAGTATCCTAACATTTCTGTAGACTTAGAATAGCAGAGTGTTTTGCGATGCAATCGGGCTAGATAATGTCTTAAACGTGTGTTCTCACCCTCTACTCTGGTCATATAAGTCTTACTAATTATATGGTCGCCCTCTGCTATAAAACATGGATAAACTGACCATCCATCACTCACATAAAAATAGCATCCCCAAGACTTAACTAATTCCCATAATGGGCGAAACGTTTCGCTACTATGGTCTCCGATTACCCAACCTAAAATTCCTTTTTTAAAGTGGTCAACGGCTGTCCACACCCAGATTTTGTTTTTTTTGAGCCAACAAAGGTTTCCAATTCATCCAGTTCCCCTACTTCAGGAATTGTTTCTGGGTCATAGGCGACTGGCAAAATTCAAGCACAGATTTTACCCAATTAATTACGGTCGTATGATGAACTCCCTTTAGCCTTTCTATTCCTCTAAATCCCATCCCATTAACATAGGCAGTTAGGCATTCTCGCTTCGTTTTTTGGTCATAGCCTTTAGATCTCTTGCATAAGTCTAGACAAAATAGGATAAAATAGTCCAAGAGTTAAGATTGAAAGATGAATTACGAACAAGTAAAAACTTTACAGCTAAAAGAGTTCAAACGCTTGTGTGG
>SFBI01000001.1 GCA_007095845.1 Microcystis aeruginosa Ma_MB_S_20031200_S102 | reverse complement strand
TATCTTGACCCCGCTAATATCCGAGGCCAAATTTTTACTATTTTCGTGATTACCGTAGCGGCAGCCGAAGCAGCCGTGGGTTTAGCGATTATCCTGACTATCTATCGTAACCGCGACACGATCGATATGGAACAGTTTAATCTGCTCAAATGGTAAGCTTTTAAATATTTACCCCCCCTCTCTCCCTTTTCTGGGGAGAGTTTTTTTTGGCCAATTTTCCCTGTTTGTACGGTGTTAAATGTTTGAAATTTCAAGAGTTGGCTCTTCTAGGTTCTGTGTGATAAGTTTAACTTACATAGGGTCGATCAATCATCATTCCGATAGAAAATCTACGGTTTCACCGATAGGTTATTGCCCGAATGCTTCGCCCGTACTTTTTCAGTAAACTCTAGCTATGTCTGATTTACGTCAATATGCTCCGGCAACAGAACGCAATCGTCAGCCGATTTTAGAAGTTCTCAGCCAATTTTTACCGAAGACTGGCAATATCCTAGAAATATCTAGCGGTACGGGTGAACACGCTGTTTTTTTTGCCTCTCGTCTTGCTCCTTGTCGTTGGATTCCCTCGGATTGTAACCCTCTGGCTCTAGATAGTATTCGCAGTTGGTGCGATTATTATCCTAGTTCTAATCTTGATCACCCCCTATTTATCGATGTTCATCAGTCAGTTTGGGCGGTAGAGAGGGAAAATATCGTGATTAACGCCATTGTTAATATTAACATGATTCATATCGCTCCTTGGTCAGCTTGTTTGGCTTTAATGGCGGGAGCGAGTCGCATTCTCAGTTCGGGGGGAATTCTCTATCTTTATGGTCCTTATAAACGGCAAGGAAAACATACTTCTCCTAGTAACGAAAGCTTTGATTTTTCTCTCCGTTCTCAAAACTCTACTTGGGGAGTTAGGAATTTAGAAGATGTGGTGCAAGAAGCGAGCGATCGAGGTTTACAATTGTTAGAAGTAATTCCTATGCCAGCTAATAATCTATCGGTTTTATTTGCTTTAACATAGCAATTATTATAGCGGTTCTCACACCTGTTTGGTACAGTTTAACCTTTGCTGATTAAGCTTTTCAACATCGATAATGTACCTTTTGCGAACAGGAAACGCTATAGTAATGATTAGCATTGCTGAATCAAGGGATGAATGTCATACTAAATCTGATTATTAAGGACTGATTATTTATTCCCCCTTTTGCCCTTCGGTTGTCCTTATAAGTAGCCTATAATCAACGGATTTAGTAGGACTCTTTTCCAGAGAACCTAAAAATTTTCTTGTCTCTTAATCAAATTCCGCTTTTAAATCTCGACGCATCAATTCATAAACGGCAACTTTGGGAGAGATTTCCCCGCGCAAAAGACGATCAACTTGGTAGGTAATCGGTACATATAAATTTTTTTCTTGGGCAATTCTCATCAAAACTTCTGTGGTATTTATTCCCTCGGCAGTTCCCTCTAACTTCGCTAAAATTTCTGGCAAAGATAAACCTAAAGCTAATTGATAACCCACTTGATAATTGCGAGATAAAGGACTATTACAGGTAGCTAATAAATCCCCTAAACCCGATAAACCGAAGAAAGTTTCTTGACAACCTCCTAGACAAGTTCCCACCCGAACTATTTCCGGTAGAGCGCGAGTTAATAGGGCAGATTTAGCATTAGTACCTAACTGTAAACCATCACAAACCCCAGAAGCGATCGCCATGACATTTTTTAAAGTGCCACCTAACTCTGTTCCCAAGGGATCGCTATTCAGATAAACCCGAAAAGACTCCCCAGATAATAATTTTTGTAACAATGTTGCTGCTTTTTGCTGATAACTTGCTACCACCGTCGCAGCGGGTAAACCTTGATTAATTTCTTTAGCTAAATTGGGACCAGAAAGAACCACAAGGGGATGAGCAGAAAAAGCTTGATTCCAAAGATGAAAAGGGGTATGAGTGGTGATCGGATCTAATCCTTTAGTAGCGGTGACGATAATTGTGCGAGAATTTAATGGTAACTGCTGTAATTTTTTGATCGTTGGAGTAACTCCTTTAATCGAAACTGCTGAAATAATTACGTCAGTATCTGCTATAATAGCTCCCAAATCTTCCCCACTATGACGCGACCAAACCCTAACACTTAAGTGATTACGTCTAGCCAAATTAGCGAGAGTTTGTCCCCAAATTCCCCCACCTATCACCGTAATTTTCTTGGTATTTTCTAACAACTTTTATTCTCCTCCTTATTAGTGATCCCTGATCAGTGACTGGTTAGAAAAGATTCGATTTTAAGGTTATGAGTGTTAAATGAAATTATTGACCGATTACTGATAAGTAGGTAGGTGTTAAAAGTTGTCAGACACCCCCCTTATCAAGGGGGGACTAAGGGGGGATCAGCACCCCCCTTATCAAGGGGGGACTAAGGGGGGATCAGCACCCCCCTTATCAAGGGGGGACTAAGGGGGGATCAGCACCCCCCTTATCAAGGGGGGACTAGGGGGGGATCAGAGACAAAATCTATCTTCAATTTAATTATAACTACTTACTTAACTGTTCACTGATAACTGAAAAAAATGACAAACTATCGCAATCCTGCCCCCACTGTTGATATTATCATCGAACTGATCGACTCGCCCCACCGTCCGATCGTACTAATTGAGAGAAAAAATCCGCCTTTTGGCTGGGCAATTCCGGGGGGATTCGTGGACTACGGTGAATCGGTGGAAACGGCGGCCATTCGGGAAGCTTACGAGGAAATCAGTTTAGATGTGCAGTTAATCGAGCAATTTCACGTCTATTCCGATCCTAACCGCGATTCGCGTCAACACACCATTAGTATTGTTTTTATCGCCACGGCAAAAGGAAAACCGATCGCTGCCGATGATGCCAAAAAAGTGGGGATTTTTCATCTCTGGGAATTCCCCCAAGCTTTATGCTTTGATCACGATCGCATCCTCAATGATTATCGTCGTTATCGGGATTATCAAATCCGTCCCACACATTAGACCCCAACCTAGCTATAAAAGCAATCCTTGCCCAAAACCTCCCCGAAAAACCGTTAAAAAATTATACACTTCTGAGGGCGACAATCGGCTCCAATTTAGAGGCACGATAGGCGGGAAAAACGCCAAAAAAGAGACCAATACCCGTGGAAACGCTCAAAGATAGGGCGACAGCGGTGGCAGAAACAGTGGCGGATAAGGGAGAGAAACTGGAGACGAGAACGATCGCTCCTGCTCCGACGAGAATACCAAGCGCACCACCGGCGATGGAAACGAGAGTTGATTCAATCAGAAATTGTAAGAGAATATCCTGTTCTCTGGCTCCGATCGCTTTTCTTAGTCCGATTTCCCCGGTTCTTTCCGAAACCGAAACGAGCATAATATTCATCACCCCGATACCACCGACAATCAGGGAAATACCGGCGATTAGAGCCAAAAGTAGGGTTAGACCCTGGGTAATCGTGCCGAAGATTTCGATCATCTGTTTAGCAGTTTCAACGCGAAAATCATCCTCAGCGACGATTTTATGGCGTAAACGCAGAAGATTCTCGATTTGGAACTTAGCGGCGCGGATTTCCTCCCCCGAGCGCGCGGTGAGACTAATCCAACTCAACTCGACACCGTAGGGTCCGGTTTTGCCCACCAGTTGCGAGTTCATGGTGCTAAGGGGAATAATCAGCATTTCATCCTGATTATTGCCAAAAAAGGAGCCTTTCGCCTCTAAAATCCCGATCACCTCAAAACTGAGATTTTTGATCCGCAGCTGTTGACCGAGGGGATTTTGGGTGGGAAAAAGTTGCGCTGCCACTTCACGGCCGATTACCGTTACCCGTTTGTTGCGGACTAGATCGATATTATTGATAAAACGACCTTTTTCTAGGGTAAAATTGCGGACAGAAGCGTATTCTGGAGTGCTTCCCGTCACTAGAGCCGTCATGTTGCGATTACGATGGGAAATCAGGAAACGAGCGTTTATTTCTGGGGCGACTTCAGCGACGGTGGGAACCTGTTCGGCGATCGCCTGAGCATCGGCTAAAACTAGGGTTTTCGGTAAATTAACGGTGGTATTGCGTGCTTGTCGCGACCCCGGCACCACAAAAAGAGTATTGGGTCCCAAGTTAGCAAACTGGTCATTGGCTAAGGTTTGCGCCCCTTGGCCAATACCGATCATGGCCACCACCGAAGCGTTACCGATGATAATTCCTAACATGGTCAGGCCGCTACGCACTTTATTGGCCCCTAGGGTGGCGACGGCCATTTTTACACTTTCGATGATCAACATATCAGTTATCAGTTATCAGTTATCAGTTATCAGTTATCAGTTATCAGTTATCAGTTATCAGGTTTAATTTTTAAGTTATTAGGTTTAAGTTATTAGGTTTAAGTTTTCAATTTTCAATAAATTTAGTATCTTTCACTGGTCACTGTTTACTGATTACTGGTCACTGTTTACTGGTCACTGTTTACTGGTCACTGGTTACTGTTTACTGTTTACTGATTACTGATTTTAGTTTTCGAGGTATCTTCGGATCCTTGGGGGAGATCGATAAAGACCTTTTCTCCGGCTTCCAACCCTGATAAAATTTGGGTTTTATCGTCTAAGACTAAACCGATCGAAACGGGTTTAAAACTGGGTTTATTGGCGGCATCGGGAACTAAAACCCCTGACTTGCCTTCCCGGGTGACAATGGCGACAGTCGGCACGACCAGAGCATTATCTAACTGCTGGCCGACAAAAGTTACATCCACATTCATTTTTGATTTGAGTTTGTCCCGTCCCGTCACCAAACCGATTCTGACCTCAAAAGAAGTAACATTATCCTCGATAATTGCTTCAGGAGCCACGAGAATAACTCGACCTTCAAAGACTTCTTCAGGGAAAGCATCAGCGACAATTCGCACGGGTTGGCCGCGCTGCAATAAACCCACATCTACTTCCGGCACTTTCGCAATTACTTCTAATCCCGATGCTAGGGCGATAATCGAGGTGGAAGTAGCGGAAGCGGTACTAGAGGCCGAAGTGGTGGGAGTGACAAAAGAACCCTCGGTGGCGTATTTTTGGGTGACGATGCCATCAAAGGGAGCAGTAATGACCGTATCGCGGTATTGAATCTTAATTTGCTCTAAATTGGCCCTAGCAGCCGCTACGGATGATTCTAGTCGAGCCAGCTCCGTTTCTTGGGTTTTTTGGCGTTGTTCGATGGCAAATTTCGCTTCAGCGATCGCTGCTGCTGCTCCGATCATTTCCTGCTCAATTCCCGCTACTTCTGGGGAAGCGGTTTTATCCGCTTGTTCCAAACGGCGGATCGATTCGTCTAAATTAGCTTTAGCATTAAGATATTCATTGAGGACGGCATCAAATTGGTCTTGAGCGATCGCCCCTTCCTGGACTAAATTTTCATTGCGTTTAACCCGATTTTCTGCTAGTCGAAACCGGGATTGGGCCGCTTGTACCTGAGCTTGCAGCTGGTCTAAATCTTTGGGAATTCTTTCTTTGGCCTGAGCTAAACGGGCTTCTAATTGCTTATAACTGGCCTGGGCCTGATAAAATCTGGCCTGTAATTGGCGGATATCTTCGGGAATACTGCGTTTAGCCTGTTCCAGACTGGCTAGAGCTTCCCGCAGACGCGCTTCTGACTGCATCCCCTGGGCATACACCTCTAAATTATCCATGACGGCGAGGGTTTGTCCCTTTTTAACGACCATGCCTTGATCCACCAATAATCGCACTAATCGGCCGGGGTTTTTCGGGCTAATGTTGACACTTTGGATTGGTTCCACCCTACCACTAGCTTTAATTTCCACAGCGAGAGTTTCCCGTCGAGCAGGAACGGTCATTTTCGCCAATTCTAGGGCAGGAGGAGGGGTTTGCAGTAAGCGATAGGAAACCACTCCTACCACCAGAAAACCACTAGCCATGAGTCCGAATATCCAAAATAGGGGGCGATTTGATTTTCCCAACACGGTTATTGCCATCGATCAGCCAAAAGTTAATTGGTTATATACTAACGTCTCTAGAGTTGCCTTTGTTGTTTCTTTAGCCAACAACCCCCAAGCGAGATAGACTGATTAAAAAAGGCCTATCCCAGGGGTAAACTGTGCCAAAACTTCGATTAATCATTTCTTTGCTCATTTTTTTCGTCGCTGGCAACCCGCCAGCTTTTTCCCAAGCTCTACTCCCCTACGCCATCGAACCGGAGTTAGAACAGATGGAACAAGCGGGAATTGAAATGGCTGAGGATGCTATCCAATTAGCTCGTTTTCGCCGTACCGATGCGGCCCTTTCCCGCGCTAGGTTAGCGGTGCAGTTGGCCCCCCATCTCTATCAAACTTGGTTTATTCTCGGTAGTTTATATCTGCAAGACGATCAGGTACAACCCGGTATCGAGGCATTAAATCAATCTTTGTCCCTTGCTCCCGCCGATGCCCACGCTAATATTAAATTTTCCCTCGGTAGTGCTTATTTTCAGAATCAAGATTACCAGTCTGCTATTGCCCAGATTGAAGCGGGTTTGCAAATGAAACCCGATGTCTCCCCCGCTCTTTTTGATCTCGGTAATTCCTATCTCAAGTTAGCGCAATATCCTGATGCGATCGCAGCTTACGAAAAAGCTGTTAGTCAAGATAAAAATTTTTGGCCGGCTATTAATAATATTGGTTTAGTTAAATACGAACAGGGTGACAAGGAAGCGGCTCTTAAAGATTGGCGGGCCGCTTTGAAAATTGATCCTAAACAGCCGGAACCTCAGTTAGCTATTGCGGTGGCTATTTATAGTCAAGGAAAAACTGAGGAGGGCATCAAATTAGCTCAGGCCGCTCTCACTAGCGATAGTCGTTATGTCAGTCTGGAATTTTTAGAGGAAAATCTCTGGGGTCAACGTCTCTTACAAGACACGGAGAAAATGTTTAATCATCCCAAAATGAAAGATTTTATCGCTCGTTTACCACAACCAATCCCAGAAGCGGAGGAAGAAAATTAAGCTGATAGCAGCAAGCACTAAGATAATCCCTTAGTTAATTGGCTAGGAATTATCGAGACTTCTTCTAGCTAATTAGGATAAACTCGCCCTTTCCAACCTCCCCCTTGACCGCGCCAATAACGCAGGGCAGAATCCACGGTCATTAGACTATAAAAGAGGGCAATTAGGGGTAAAGTTAAAGCACGCAGGGGGGATAATTTATATAGTCTTAAAGTTGGGCTATAGGAAAGGGTGATTAGTAATAAGGTGACGGTGCTAATTATGATAATTGATGTTTCTTTTAAGACCAATCCCCAGATTAAGCCCAAGGGGGCGGCTAAATAGGTTAAAAACATCCCGAAAATTGTCCCGATTAACCAAAGTGTTGAGTAATTTAGTTGCGTGAAGGCGGTCCGGGCTACCATATTCCAAATGCTGGCTAAATCGGGATAGAGACGGAGACTATAGGTGGTTTTTGTTAATCCTAACCAGATGGATTTCTCAGTATTTTCGGGATGATTTTGCAGATATTTTTTAACCGCAATCGCCAAAGAACAATCATCAATTAAAGCTTGTTTAAGAATCTCAATACCGCCAATTTTTTCTAGAATATCTCGGCGAATTAAAATGCAACCCCCAGCGGCGGCTGCTATCGGGGAATTAGGATTATTAACTAGGGGGAAAGGATAGAGTTTCTCGAAGAAAAAAACAAAGGCAGGAATAAGAAATTTTTCCCAAAAACTGTCACACCGTAGCAACACCATCAGGGAAACTAAAGCTTGTTTTTCTTGTACTGCTTTAGTAACTAATTGGGTTAAATTATCCGGTGCATGGGCAATATCGGCATCGGTAAACAGAAAATAATCGGGTGCAAATTTCTCGGTAGCCTCTGTTATTCCCTGTTTCATTGCCCATAATTTACCCGTCCATCCTATCTCTAAAGGTTGTCCAGAAATAATAGTTATCTGGTCAGATTTATGAGATTGTTTAGCAATTTTTTGGGCAACTTTTCCCGTATCATCGATACTTTGATCGTCAATTAAAATAATGGAAAATTCGCCTTGATAATCTTGGTTAAAGAGGGAGGTTAAACTGATAGGTAAAACGTCGGCTTCGTTTCGTGCGGGGATAATTGCCGAGACTTTTGGATAATTTGTTAAGGGAGAAGTGACAGGATTAATTTTTTGGTTAGATAACCAAAATTGTCCCCTAGCTAAGATTAAATATAACCAAATTATCAGCGATAGGGAAGTAATTAATAATAAGAAAAATGTCATAAGCTGGTGGCCTTTTGATGAGAGAATAGGGAACAGGTTAAAAAGAGGATCAAATTTAGATGCACAATAGCTTAACCAGTTTAGGGTTTAATAGAGGGCGATTTAGGGTAAAATAGAAGCAAGTTAGCAAGATTAGTCGAGGGAGTAAATCATGGATTATGATGTCGTAATTATTGGGGGGGGACCGGCGGGAGGTCACTGTGGTAGATTATTAAGTGAAAAAGGTTATCGTGTTCTTTTAGTGGAACAACATTCTAGTTGGCAAGATAATAATTTTTCTAGTGCCGCTTCTCCCCTAGAAATTTTAGAACAATTCAATCTACCTGAAACCATAGTAGCTAGGTTTTGGAAAAATATCGAAATTATCTCCACTAGCATACATCGTTCTTGGTCATCAGCGCAACCTTTAGGGGTAGTTTTTGATTTTGCCAAGTTGCGAGAGTTTTTAGCCGCAGAAGTGCTGCGTTGGGGGGGAGAAGTTCGTTTAGGTTGTCGTTATCTGAAATATCAAAAGGTGCAGGATAAGCTAACTGTTTTCTTGAAATCAAAAGGCGAAGAAATCGAGACAGTTAATACTCGTTTATTGGTTGATGCTACTGGATACGCTAGAGCAGTTATCTATAAACATAGACGAGAAAAACCTGATTTTTTAAAAGCCGTGGGTATTGAATATTTAATTGCTGTACCAGAAATAGATTATCAAAAATATCAAGATAATTTAGTGTTTTTTCTCGGTCATAAATGGAGTCCTAAAGGTTATAGCTGGATTTTTCCTATGGATAATCAGCAATTAAAAATAGGAGCTGCTTGGTTAGAGGGAGAACATCCTTATATTTCTGAAGTTAAGCCTTTAAAAAGTTATATTACACAAATTATGCAAACCCACATGAATCTCTCTAAATATGAGATAATTGACAGCCATGGTTCTATTTTAGAATATTCACTCAATCTGCGAGATATTTATTATCAAGAACCGAATATTATCGCCATAGGTGATGCAGTTTCTACAGTTAACTTTTTAGGAGGAGAAGGTATTCGCCATGCTATGAAAGGAGCCGAAATTGCTTGTCAATACATGGAAGAATATTTACAGGGAAAATCGAGGAGTTTTACCGATTATCAACAGAGGATGCAAGAATATTTTCAGCCAAAATGGAATTTATCCGATCGCCTCAGTCGCCAAGTTTATTTAGAATATAGTGATGCGCGTATTGATCAAGGAGTAGCCTATCTCAAATATCTTTCCACCCAGGATATAATCGACATTTTATTTTACTACAAATTTGAAAAATACACAAAAGGGTTAGGAGGATTTCTGCTGGGGAAATTACGTCAATGGTGGCGCAAAATTTTCCCTAGTCAAAAACCTGAGTAAATAAGCTAGGATAAAGCTAAGGAAACAATATTGGTAAAGACCGTGAGTAAGTTTATTCGCTACAGTACAATTATCACCCTGCTGGGCATTTTAGCAGCCTGTAGTGGCAATCCTGACCTAGAAAATCGTCTGGCTGCCGATCCTAATCTACAAACAAATCCCATACCAGAAAACTCTCCTAATAACAGGCAATTACCGGCAAATTTTCCCGCAGAAATTCCTCGATATAGTCAATCAGAATTATTATCCGTGCAGACAAATACTGATAATACTGGTGGACAAACCCGTTGGCAATCCAACGATCCCAGCAATGCGATCGAGGCTTTTTATCAACAGGAATTAGTTAATAATAATTGGCAAATTATTACTCCCTTTTCTGGGGAAGGAGTTAATAGTACCCTAACGGCCCGTCGAGATAATTTAGAGTTAACTATCACCATAACTGCCACTTCTCCCAATACCGAATATAGCCTCGATTATCGTCCAATAGGAACCCCAATTGCGTCCCCTAGTCCCTCCCCTCGTCCCTCCCTTAGTCCCTCCCCGTTACCCAACCTTAATCCCACCAGTTTTAACGATCTCGAATCCTTACCTAATCCCTTAAAAAGCCACATTCAAGACTTAGCTAGATTAGGAGTATTAACAGGTAATAACAATCAGTTTAACCCTAATAATACCATAACGCGCCGAGAATTTGCTCGCTGGTTATTACAGGCTAATAATGCCATTTATGCTAATGTAGCGGGTAAACAAATCCGTTTAGCTACTGCCAATAGTTCCCCGACTTTTAGTGATGTTAAAAATAACGATCCCGATTATATTTATATTCAAGGACTAGCAGAAGCGGGGTTAATTCCCTCTCCTTTAACGGGAGATAGTAGCGCCATTTTATTCCGTCCCAATGCTCCTTTAACCCGGGAAGATTTAATCGCTTGGAAAGTGCCATTAGATATTAGAAAAGCTTTACCGAGCGCCAATCTTGATACGATTAAAAATACTTGGGGTTTTCAGGATACTAATAAAATTAACCCGCAGCTGGTGCGCGCTCTTTATGCCGATTTTCAAAATGCTGAACAAGCTAATATTCGGCGAGTTTTTGGTTTTACTACTCTATTTCAACCAAAAAGACCAGTAACTCGCGCTGAAGCTGCCGCTACTTTATGGTATTTTGGCTTTCAGGGTGATGGTGTTTCTGCTGCCGACGCTGTGCAAGGTCAAGATACGCAACAGAGTGGGGTTAACTGAAATTTGTCCACAAAAACTAAGGGTGTGTCAGGAAAATACAGGCACTATTTTTGACATTTCTTCATATCTATTCAGAAAAATTAACAGAGGATTCTTGACCCTGCAGCTAAGGGAATATTTTATCCTAAAGATATAACTCTGCTGCAGGGGATTTTGTTGCTGACTTCCGCTGCTATCAACATTATGACCCATCAAACTCTTAAACTCGCCGGGATGAGTTGCGCTGGTTGTGCTAATTCGATCGAGCGGATAATTAAATCTATCCCCGGAGTGATTCGATGTCAAGTTAATTTTGGCATGGAACAGGTGGATGTGGACTATGACCCCAAGCGTACCGATCTTAACACTATTCAAGCAAAAGTTAGGGATGCCGGTTTTCAGGCCACACCGATAACAGAAATTAATCTCGAATCCAGGCCAGAAAAAGAACTACTCCCTAAACTATCGATCGCTATTGTTATTAGTATCATACTATTTATCGGTTCTTTACCGATGATGACGGGTTTATCTCTATCTTTTATTCCCCATTGGTTACACGATCCTTTACTACAATTAATTCTCGCTACTCCCGTCCAATTTTGGTGTGGTCAAAGTTTTTATAAAAATGCTTGGAAAGCTTTTAAAAATCGCACTGCCACCATGGACACTTTAGTAGTTTTGGGAACCAGTGCAGCCTATTTTTATTCCCTATTTTTAACCTTCGGAAGCGATTTTATCCAAAAACAGGGGTTTTCTTCCCATGTTTATTACGAAGCATCAGCTATCGTCATTACTCTGATTTTACTTGGTCGTTTCCTCGAAAAACGGGCCAGAAAAGAAACGGCTGCCGCGATTAAACAATTAATGGGATTACAGGCCAAAACTGCTAGGGTGATTAGGGAAGAACAGACGCTAGATATACCAATAGAAGAGGTGAAAGTAGGAGATATAATTTTAGTGCGTCCGGGGGAAAAAATTCCCGTCGATGGCATAATTATCCAAGGCAGTTCTAGCATTGATGAATCGATGGTGACGGGGGAAAGTTTACCCGTGCGAAAAACCGTCAATCAACAGGTAATCGGTGCGACAATTAATAAAACTGGTAGCCTACAAATGCAAGCGTTACGGGTAGGAAAAGATACGGTTTTAGCTCAGATTGTCCGATTAGTGCAAACTGCGCAAACATCAAAAGCACCTATACAAAGATTAGTCGATCGAGTGACTGCTTATTTTGTGCCGGTGGTGATGATTATTGCGGTAATAACTTTCCTATTTTGGATTCTCCGCACGGGTAATCTCACCCTCGCTTTGATTACAATGGTGGAAGTCCTAATCATCGCTTGTCCCTGTGCGCTAGGATTAGCTACACCTACTTCGATTATGGTGGGAACAGGACAGGGGGCAAAACAGGGAATTTTAATTAAAAATGCCGAAAGTTTAGAATTAGCCCATGGTATTACTACTATTGTCCTCGATAAAACGGGAACTCTCACCCAAGGTAAACCAACGGTGACGGACTTCTTGACTCGCGAGGGGGTGAGGGATGGACGGGAATTATCGCTGCTGCAGTTAGTCGTATCGGTGGAGAATCATTCTGAACACCCGCTAGGAGAAGCAATAGTTAAATATGGGCAGTTAAACCAGATTAAAACCCTAGAAGTAAGCGAATTTGACTCAATAACTGGGTCAGGAGTGCAGGGGAAAGTCGGGTCAGATTTCGTGCAAATCGGTACACAACAATGGTTAGAAGGTCAAGGGATCGAAACAAAAGTTCTTAAAAAAGTCGCCCACGATTGGGAATGGCAGAAAAAAACCGTGGCTTGGATAGCGGTTAACGGGGGGTTAGAGGGGGTGATTGCCATTTCCGACGTTTTAAAACCTTTTTCTTCCTCAGTGGTTGCCAAGCTCAAAAAAATGGGCTTAGAGGTGATGATGATGACGGGGGACAACCTCGAAACCGCAGAGGCGATCGCCAGCGAGTTGGGTATCCGGCGCTTTTTTGCCACACTCCGTCCCCAAGAAAAAGCCGAAAAAATCGAATATTTGCAGAAAAAAGGGAAAATAGTCGCCATGGTTGGCGATGGCATCAATGATGCGATCGCATTGGCACAAGCGGACTTAGGTATTGCTATTGGCACGGGAACCGATGTAGCGATCGCCGCAAGCGATATAACCCTAATTTCGGGAGATTTACAGGGAATTGTGACCGCTATTGAGTTAAGTCGGGCAACAATGGGAAATATCAAACAAAATCTCTTTTTTGCTTTTATTTATAACCTAATTGCTATTCCCATCGCTGCCGGAGTCCTCTATCCTTTTCTGCTCAATCCGATTATTGCCGGTGCTGCCATGGCTTTAAGTTCCCTTTCCGTGGTGACAAATGCCTTGCGATTGCGTCGAGTTCATCCCAGGGTGGGGGGATAATTTTCGTTAACAATTCTTAAGGAAAAACCAGAAAAATTAGCTGTACGGGGGATGATACCGTAGAAAAGGCAATAGAATAATCATCGTGATATGACTGACTCCCCTGAAATACCTTATTTATTACGCGCTGCCAAAGGAGAAATCTTACCCCGTCCTCCCGTGTGGATGATGAGACAAGCAGGACGTTATATGCAGATTTATCGAGAATTGCGCGATAAATACCCCAGTTTTCGGGAAAGATCGGAAAATGCCGATTTAGCGATCGAAATCTCCCTGCAACCTTGGCGCGCTTTTCAACCGGATGGGGTGATCATGTTCTCCGATATCCTTACTCCCCTGGCAGGAATTGGTATTCCCTTTGATATTATCGAAAGTAAGGGGCCGATTATCGATTCTCCCATTCGTACTCAAGCGCAGGTGGACCAACTTAATCCCCTCGATCCCGATCAGTCTTTACCTTTTATCAAAACGATTTTAAAAACCCTGCGTCAAGAGGTGGGAAATAAATCCACTGTCCTCGGTTTTGTCGGAGCGCCTTGGACTTTAGCAGCATACGCAGTGGAAGGGAAGGGTTCTAAAAGTTATTCTGTGATTAAAGGGATGGCTTTTTCGGAACCCTCGGTACTGCACCAATTTTTAGATAAATTAGCGGATATGATTGCCACCTATGTCCGTTATCAAATCGATTGTGGGGCGCAAGTGGTACAAATGTTCGACTCGTGGGCGGGTCAATTAACTCCCCAAGATTACGATGTTTTTGCCTTACCCTATCAACAAAAAGTAGTTCGTTTGGTGAAAGAAACCCATCCCGATACACCGTTAATTCTCTACATTAGTGGCAGCGCCGGCGTTTTGGAAAGAATGGCTAAATCGGGGGTTGATATTATTAGCGTCGATTGGACTGTGGATATGGCCGAAGCGAGACAGCGTTTAGGTAAAGCGATGATGGTTCAAGGTAATATCGATCCGGGGGTTTTATTCGGTTCCCAGTCCTTTATTCGCGAGCGGATTATTGATACTATTCGTAAAGCGGGTAATCAAGGTCATATTCTTAATTTAGGTCATGGTGTTTTGGTGGGAACTCCTGAAGATAACGTGCGTTTCTTCTTTGAAACTGCTAAAGGATTTAGTTATCAATAAAGTTACTCAGGGAACAGGGGATGGGGAAATGGGGAAATGGGGAAATGGGGCAATGGGGAAATGGGGCAATGGGGAAATGGGGAAATGGGGAAATGGGGGAATTCAACTAAAACCCTAAAAACCCAAAACCCTAAAACCCCAAAACCCTAAAACCCTAAAACCCCAAAACCCCAAAACCCCAAAACCCTAAAACCCTAAAACCCCAAAACCCCAAAACCCTAAAACCCCAACACACAACACCATTTTTACTTTTTACTTTCACACTGTCCTCTAAATTCTGCTGGATCAATTAAAATAATGAAAAAAATATTTCTAACGGGTGTGAGTGGCTGTATTGGGCATTATATCGCTGAGATTTTACTGGAAAATTCCGACTATGAATTATATTTTTTATTGCGTAATCCAGAGAAGTTAAAATTTACTTACCAAGGGCGATCAAATGTTCATATACTTTTAGGCGATATGGAAAATATCGAGGTATATGCCGAGCTTTTAAAAACAATGAATATAGCGGTTTTAATCGCTACCAGTTGGGGAGGAGAGGAGGAAAGTTATCAGATTAATGTGGTAAAAACCCTAGAATTAATTAGTTATTTAGATGCTCAAATCTGCGAGAAAGTCCTCTACTTTTCCACTGCCAGCATTCTCAATCAAAATAATCAACCTTTACCGGAAGCTGGGGAGATAGGAACTAATTATATCCGCACTAAATACATTTGTTATAGTAAATTTACTGACCTAGAAATTGCCGATAAAATTATCACTTTATACCCAACTTTTGTCTTAGGTGGTGACGAAAATAAACCCTATTCTCATATCTATGGTGGTTTACCGGATGTGTTGAAATATATCGGTTTAGTGCGTTGGTTTCAAGCTGATGGCAGTTTTCATTTTATCCATGCTCAAGATATAGCTCAAGTGGTGAGTTATTTAATCGAAAATCCCGCACCAGAAAGCAAAATTGTCCTAGGCAATCAACGCACAACAGCTAACCAAGCAGTGGAGGAAATCTGCGCTTATTTAAACAAAAAAATCTATTTTCGCATTCCTTTATCTTTAACCATTGCTAACTTTTTTATCAAAGTTTTTAACTTGCAGATGGAAGCATGGGACCGTTTTGCGATGAATTATCGCCACTTCACCCACATTAAAACCTATACTCCTGCTGATTTTGGTTTAAAAAACTATTGTTCCACCCTCGATGATGTTTTAACCTTGCGAGGAATTCCCCGAAAAAAACCCTAAGTAGAGGGAACGGAAAAATATCTATAATTAATTCTGTCTGGATACTTACAGCGTTTCCCTAAAGATGAAGTCTAACCTAATTCCGCGACTGATACTAAATCCAGTTATTAAAAACTGATTATTTATTCTCCGTTTTGCATGAGTGCATGAGTAGAAAAAGGGTTTCTCAGAAACCCTTTTTTTGTGCGTTACTCAACGGATTTAGTATGACTCCCCAAAACGAAAACTTCCTACCTCACCATTAAGATAACTGCTAAGTAGTCGTGCAAAATTAATTTCTTGGTTAGGATAGGCAAAAGGCAATAGGCAAGAGGCAAGAGGTGGTTAGATATGTGTAATTAATTTTGCTTAGGTACTTATATCGGTGATTCTTAAATTAGTACAAGTGTATGAACAACCGCGTGTAAGCATCCCACCGAAAAACTAATGCGCTCCGGGGTTTGGGGGCGGCACTTCGACACATTTCGACAAGCTCAATGTAAAAGCTCAGTGACCGCGCCACGCCCCCAACGGGGGGTTTGGGGGGTAGAACCCCCCAAAAACTTGGCTTGAATGATAAAATCAGAAATAACGCCCAACTCTTAACGCCAAATAGACTAATCTTGAAATTGTCTAGCATGAAATTGAGCGTAACGACCATTAAGATTTAATAACTCCTCGTGATTACCCACCTCGATAATTTCACCCTTTTCTAAGACTAAAATACGGTTAGCTTTTCTGACAGTTGCTAATCGGTGAGCAATAACAAATACCGTGCGCTCCGTCATAATTCTTTCTAAAGCTTCCTGCACTAAAGCTTCCGATTCCGAATCGAGCGCTGAAGTCGCTTCATCTAAAATTAAAATTCTCGGATTAGATAAAACCGCTCGCGCAATGGCGATTCTTTGTCTTTGTCCACCGGATAAATTAACACCCCTTTCTCCCACATAGGTATAGTAACCCTGGGAAAGTTCACTAATAAATTGATGAGCGTTGGCAATCTTTGCCGCTTTTTCCACCTCTTGCAGATTAAAATCTCCCTGGCCAAAAGCGATATTTTGAGCTATAGTACCAGAAAAGAGAATATTTTCCTGTAAAACTACGCCAATTTGTCGCCGGAGACTTTTTAAAGTCACATCACGAATATCCACCCCATCGATTAAAATCTTGCCGGAAGTGGGGTCATAAAAACGCAATAAAAGATTAACTAAAGTGGTTTTTCCCGCTCCCGATGCTCCCACTAAAGCAATCATTTCCCCAGCGTTTGCAGTAAAATTAATATTTCTTAAAACCTGTCTGTCCTCATTGTAATAAAAATTTACTTGACAATATTCAACTTTTTTGCTATGGGGTGGCAACTCGATCGCATTCAGTTTTTCGGTAATTGTTGGCAAAATAGCTAACAATTCAAAAATCCGATCCATGGAGGCTTGACCCTGTTTAAATTGATTATAATTACTGGTAATATGGGCGATAGGATCGATTAACATAGCCACCGCCGCCACATAACTAACAAACTCAACACCAGTTAAATTCTTTTGGGAAATTTGCCAACCCGCAAGGAAGAATAAAAAGATAACTCCCATCGCTTGCAAAAATCCCACTACGACGTATTGTAAAGCTTTGGTGGATTCCGATAGGTATTGAGCGCGGCGATTTTCCTCCGCTTCTTGAGCAAAAAGCTGGGTTTGATAATCTTCAGCTGCGAAAGCTTGCACCACACGAATACCACCAAAAACTTCGGTTAATAACGCAGAAAGGTTAGATATTTTCGCTTGAGCGCGACGAGCATACTGTAATAATTTCTCACCAAAAAATCCCACCAAAACTCCCAACAAAGGAGCGATAATAATGACAGCGATCGTCAATTGCCAGTTAACAATAAACATATAGGCAAAGACGACAATTAACTGTAAGGCTGAGGGAATAAAATCATGGAAAAATTTATTAATTACTTCCCCAATGCGATCAATATCTTCCGTTAAACGATAGGATAAATCACCAGTTTTTGCCGTTTCAAAGTAATTTAAGCCGAGGGTTTGCAGGTGTGCATAAACTTTTTTTCTTAATTCTAGGGCAATTTTTAAAGAAGCTTTTGCCATCAGGGAATCTTGCCCATACTGAGACATTCCCCGCAGTAAAAAAACCACTGCCCCCACCCCCGAAAGTGTCGCCAATGCTTGCACATTTCCCTCACCGATATATCTGGCCATTTGTCCAGCTAACCAAGCTAAAATCGGCCAAAATACCGTAAATCCGATCGTACAGATAAACGCCAAAATAATTGTTTGGGTTTGGGGACGGAGATAGGGAATGAGATTCCAATAACTAGAGCGAGATTTCAAAATAATTTAGCGCCTTTAAATATTAAGTATTCCTGCAAAATTAATTTGCTAGTCGAGACAGTTATCAGTTACCAGTTATCAGTTACCAGTTATCAGTTACCAGATTTAAGTTTTAAGTTTTAAGTGAACAGTATTAAATAGAAGTTTCCTACTGTCTTTTCACTGTTTACTGTTTACTGATCACTGCTCACTGTTTAGGCACTCTTGCACTTTAGCCAGAGGTTAACTGAGAGCTATAATTAACCTTACTTAGGTACTGAAGAAAAGGATATTAACTAACAAATTTGCCTAAGGAGTTAATCAGGAGGTAGAGACGTTTTTAGTCCACGTCCCTACGATATTTTTCAATAATACAAAGTTATTTTGTGATTAAACCGCCACAGCTTGATGAATGTAGCCTAATTCCGTCAATTTGTTCCAGACTTTGGCGACACTTTCCTCTAAAGTCTCTAAATCAGTGCGACATTCCACTTCCGGGTTAAAAGGTGGTTCATAGGGATCATCAATTCCCGTAAAAGACTTGATTTCGCCAGCGCGCGCTCTTTTATATAATCCTTTCACATCGCGCTCCTCACAGACGCTTAAGGGAGCATTCACAAAAACTTCGACAAAACTGCCAATTTTTCCCCTTACTTCTTCGCGAATCTCACGATAGGGAGAAATAGCTGAAACTAGAACAATCACACCGTGACGGGTGAGCAAATTAGACACAAAACCAATGCGACGGATATTTTCATCGCGATCCTCTTTACTAAATCCTAAACCCTTGGTGAGGTTTGTCCGTACTATATCGCCATCGAGGACTTCAATGGAATAACCTTCAGCGATTAATTTTGCCTGTAATGCCTCGGTAATCGTGCTTTTCCCCGCACCACTCAATCCCGTTAACCAAACCGTCACGCCGCGCTGTTTCATAGCAATCGTTAATAATACTTAAATCCTGTTTAGCGTACCATATCTGAGTGATCAGTGATCAGGAGTCACGAGATAGAAGTCAGGAGTCACGAGATAGGAGATTATTTCATTTATAGCGTTTCCTGTTCGCAAGAGGTACATTATCGATATTGAAAAGCTTAATCAGCAAAGGTTTAACTGTGCCACACAGGTATGAGAAACGCTATATTCTCCCCGCACCCCACATCCTGACAGGTGTAGGTTATTACAAAGAGGTGAGCAGTCACACACTCAGGGTGAGAAAATCAAGCTAGAGATTTAGAGAAGCATCGTGAAAGACAATGCTGAAAAACAAATATCTCCAGCAGTGGTCGTGCATAATATCAGAACATCTACCCCATTTGTCAATACCGCAAGCTATCGGACGGTCAACTTGGAGTTTTGGCCTGGTCATGACCAAATCGAGCAGTTTGACTCAGGTGTCGAGGTTGATTACGGCAGTCAATCAGGAAAAACCCAAGTTGAGCGGTACTTCTGTCCTTAGAATATCAGAGTTTACCCCTAGTTTTTCTTTTTCTTTTTGGGGTTAACCACAGAAACCAAAAACCTACCTAAAGCTTTTTAAAACTACTCATTTCTGTAGCTAGATAGCTAAAATAAGTAACTTTGTCCACCGATAGATTTTAAGAACGTTATCAGGTATAATCAAGATATGAAGCTAGTTGAACGTCATATTATCAGTCAAAACCATCCCTTATGGTCAGAAATCGACCATTATGCCTTCTTGTCAAAAAATTTGTTCAATCTAGCTAACTACCATTATCGCCAATATTTCTTTGAAAACTCCCAAAAACTGAGTTTTAATCAACTCTATCATCTGGTATCTAAAACCTCA